>CALVKX010000010.1 GCA_944333375.1 uncultured Eubacteriales bacterium | reverse complement strand
TTCAAGGGCGAGACGCTCCTCCATGGGCATGGGCGCGAGGAGCTCCATCGCTTCGCGCACTTTTTCCCGGCTCAGGGGAAAGCCGTGGATATGCTCGCGCCGGTCCCATGGAATCCGCTGAACAAGCGCCGCGGAGGTGGTGAAGGTGCCGCCCACCCCCACCCAGCCCGAGGGCTTGTCCGCAAGAAACGCGCTGGTGGAAGGCTTCAAAATCGCATCCGCCATGCCTGCCACTTCATAGGCGTCCGCCACGCTCTCAATCGGGTGCATGCGGCACAGGCGCACCGCCCCCATCTGCAGGCTGACGGCCCTGTAAATATCCGTGCCGCAGCCGGAAACGATCTCCGTGGAGCCGCCGCCGATATCGATGAGCCCCGACGGCCCCCCGTCCGTCGCCCCGACAAAGGAAAGACGGGCCTCAAGATCGCCGCTGCAAATCTCAAGGGGCAGCCCCGTCGCCCCCTCAAGCGCCCCGGCAAAGGCGGCCTGGTTTCCCGCGTCACGAACGGCGCTGGTGGCAAAGAGATGAATCTGCTGCGAACGCTGCGCTTTCGCCTCCCGCACGAATTCCCCCACGCTCCGACAGGCCTTGTCCATCATTTCCGCGGTGATGTTCCCCTGAGGGTCCAGCGCCGCAAAGACACGCAGCCCCTCACGGTAGCGGTGCAGCCGCCTCAGACGCCCGCGCGCCACGTCTGCAATCAGCATGCGCAGGGAATTGGATCCGATGCCAATGGCCGCAACTCGCATCCCAAGCACCTCATCTGTATCAGATTTTTACCCCTTTGGGTACAAAAACGGAAATACCCTCACCGTCACCGGGAAGGTATCTCATCATCCCCATATAGCGCTTCGGGATTGGTTATCACGAAGCGGATCTCGTCGGGCATCATATAACCGTACATGGTACGGGCCTGGTTTTCGATAAAGGAATCGCTGCCGACCGTATCCAGCATATCCTTGAGCTCCGCCTGCTTGCCCTGCAACTCGCTAAGGCGCATCTGGGCGTCATCGTAGGTGCTGTTGAGATCGTCGATGCTCCTTGAAAGCGTGCCGCTGTACCAGAAGAAAGCAACCAGCACGCAGGCGGACACCCCGATCAGGACCCAGATGTTCATCGTCTTGCGCATGGCAGGTCGTCCCCTTCAAAATGCAATATATGTTTTTAGTTCTCCGCTCAGGGGCGTTTTCCTGCCTTCAGGGCTCAGCCTTTCGAGTTTTTTTTCGCTTTTGGATCCGGGCGCGGGCCATGCGTACCAGCCTCCCAATCCCCTGGCTATAGAGAACCGCGCCGGTCAGGAGGGCCAGAAGATGGTACATGCGCAGGGTTTCATCGCGCACCAGCAGCATTGCCGCCATCAGCGCCAGCCCGCCCCCGAGGACCAGCAAGGCGTCCGCCAGCGGGCGAAGCGGTCCCGTAAGCGCAGAGGCGTCCAGGCACGCGGCTAGCAGCAGCCCCAGCGGGACCGCCGTGAGAAACGCCTGTGCCTGCCCCGCCGTTTCAAAAAACAGCTTCATTTTTTCCGCCACTTCCAGGGAATCAGCCGCCTGGCGGCACTTTTGGGCGACTCATAGATCACGCCGTCGATATGCCCGTCTACCTCCAGCCGCCCTTCCTCCAAAAGCAGCTTTGCCACATGCAGGCCGTCCCCCGTCAGGATCATCACGCCGGTATCGATTTTCAAAACGACCTCTGTTTCATGAAAGCTGCATACATCCGTCACGCCCGTTACGGACGCGCGGCGCCGTCTGTCGATCGCCAGCGTATGCGCGCTGCGCACGGCGTTGCCGCCCTCCGAGACGTTTCCGT
Organism: uncultured Eubacteriales bacterium; assembly: GCA_944333375.1. The sequence goes on along the minus strand of CALVKX010000010.1, from coordinate 19,435 downwards.
TGCTCATGCCCATGCCCCCTTCCGTGGAAGGGTATGCGGCGTGTGGCTGGAAAAGAAGCCTTGACAAATGGCGTCATTTGACGTATCATGCGTATACCAATAATCATTTATTGGTATACGCAACGCGAAGGAAACATTATGAACAAGCAAGTACGACTGTTGACACTCTCGGCGCTGATGTGCGCCCTCATCATCGTTTCTACACTGTGGCTGAAGTTCACCATCCCGGGAACGGACGTGATGGTCACCTCACAGGTGTTTTTTGTGCTGCTATGCGGCCTCTTGCTGCCTCCGCGCTACTGCTTTTACACCCTGGGCACATACCTTCTGCTGGGACTTGCGGGCCTGCCGGTGTTTTCGGCCGCTTCAGGCCCCGCGGCGATCGCCACCCCTTCCTTCGGCTATCTGCTCGCCTTTCCCTTTGAAGCGGCGGCCGCCTCGGTTGCCCTCTCCAGGCTGGGCAATCGAAAAGGGAAGCGCTATTGGGCGGCGCTGGTCGGCGTGGCCGTCAGCTACCTCGTTGCGCTTCCCTATGTCGCCGTGCTCAAAGGCGTTTACCTCAACGCTCCCGTACCGCTTGAGGTGCTGCTGAGCGCCTACTGTCTGGCCTTTCTTCCGCTGGATCTGGTCAAGGCCGCGCTTGCAGCGGCGCTGGCAGGCAGGCTGGAGCGGGCCCGACTTTTCTGACAGGTCAGGCGTTCTTTTCCCGGGCCTTTTCCTCTTTGCTGAGCTTTTTCTTCGCTGTTTCAAAAATCGCGCCCACCACGCGTGGACCCGCATTGATGGCGATTGCCGCACCGATCTGAAACTGGTACAGCGGCGGATAACCCACCTTTTTGGAAAGCTCCTCGGCCAGCTCGTCACGAACGGCCGTATCGCTTCCGTAGACGAGGCTGTAGGGCGTATTGGGCTCCATGTCGTCATCCACCATCTTCACAAGCTCCTTGATGAGTTTCTTCTCTCCGCGTGCTTTGCCGACGGTGGTGATGGCATGATCCCACACCTGCATGATGGGTTTGATGCCCAGCGCTTCCCCCACGAACACCGCCGCGCTGGGAATCCGGCCTGATTTGCCCGCGTATTTCAGGCTGTAGAGGCCAAAATAGACCCGCTGCTTTTTCAGCTGCCGCTGAATCAGTTCCAGCACGTCCTCAATGCTTGCGCCCATCTCCAGCTTCTGGGCCGCCAGAATGGCCGCGTAGCCATAGCCACCCGAATAGCTCGCGCCATCAAAGAGGTGGATGCGCAGCTTTTCTGCGCTGCCCTCGTTTTCGGCATAAAAGCGTTCCCGGGTGGTAACGGCGTTGGAATACGTCGCCGAGCCCTTGGCGTTGATGAGCAGCACGATCAGGTCGCGTGTCCCCGCCGCAAGTTCCGATTGAAAGAGTTCCTCAAAAGCGTAAGGCGTGATCTGAGAGGTGACGGGGATACCGTCATACTTCTCCATCATGGCGTAAAATTCATCATTGGTGATCTCCAGGCCGCTTTGAAAGGTCTTCTCTCCCAGCGTGACCGCAATGGGAAGCACATGAATGTGGTAGCGTTCCCGCAGCTCCGGCGGTATGTCCGCCGCCGCGTCTGCGTAGATCTTGTAGTTGGGCAGCATTTTTCTTCCTCCTTAATCAGTCAAAAGCCACGGATCAGCGTTTCCAGAGGGGTCCCGGTCAGCAGCCGGATCACGATCAATGCGACCAGGTGCAGCGGATAGAGCCAATAGGCCAGGCGCCCCGGAAGGCGAAGGCCGGTATGGGTGCGGCACAGGATGAGGGGCAGCGAGAGCCACACCAGCCCCTGCAGCCGGAAGAACGCGGAGAGAACCGGTCCAAGCCCGTCCCATGACAGGAAGGCGAGCGGAACGCCGAACACGCTGGTCACCTGCGAGGACGAGCTGCCCCAGAAAAGCGCATAGGCCAGAAAAGCGGCCGCCAAACCGCCTCTGGAGCCGCGGGCCAGGTAGAGGATCAGGATGAAAGCCAATCCTCGCCAGCCATAATCCACCTGCACAAAGCCCAGGGCAACGAAGCACAGCGCCGGTACCCAGACCTGGCTGCCCAGGAACCTCGCCCGGATGCCCTGAATCGCCACCTGGCCAAGGAAGAGCAAAAAGAGGATGTTTAGATCGGTCCAGGTGTGGTTCAGCGCCATCATGTACAGGGGCTGTGAAACAACCGCCAGCAGCAGCAGTCGCAGCGCATATTTCGCAGCGTCATGCGTCTTGACGCTTCCCACCACCAGGCACCATGCATACAGCGGCAGGGCCATCCTGCCGATCATCCGCAGCTCCCCCACGCGCGGGAGGACCGCCGCGCCCAGGTGGTCGATAAACATGAAGCACAACGCCAGAATCTTCAAAAAAGAAGTGTCCAGATTGCCGGCCAGTTCTCCTGAATGTTTCCCACGCACGACGTTTTCGCCCAACGATAACGCGCCTCCTTTCCGTGCGGTTTTTCCATTATAGCATGTTTCTTCCGGGCTGTCACGGGAATTTGCCGCCTTGCCCGATTCGGCTTAAAACAGGCCAAAAGGCCCATATTGACAGGAGAGAGGAAGTGATATAAAATATCTTCGATATAGAAATGTTTCTATGTAGATTTTCGGTCCCAAGGAGGCGTCAAGCTGGCTCATGGATTGTTTTAAGGCTTCCATCCCCATTCTCAAGGTGCTTTGCGACGAAACGCGGCTGAGTATTCTGAGCATGCTGTCCCGATGCGACATGAACGGCTGCGAGATCACGCGCGCGTTCTGTTTCTCCCAGCCGACCATCAGCTATCACATGAAGCAGCTTGTGGACGCGCAGCTTGTGATTGCGCGCAAGGAGGGCTGCGCGGTGATCTACAGCGTCAATCAGGAAATCTGGCCCCATGTCCGCGCGCTCTTGGATGTGCTGTGCGCCGTCGCCAAAAAGAAGGGAGAGGAAGTCATTGAATGAACCCATTTTGCGTCTGGAGGGGCTTTGCAAGGACTTTGGCGAAGGGCCCGTACTGCACGATCTGAGCCTGGACGTCTCCGCCGGCGAGTTTTTGACGCTGCTGGGACCCAGCGGCTGCGGCAAGACGACCACGCTGCGCATCATCGCCGGCCTGGAGCGCCCCAACGCGGGCCGCGTGCTCATCGGCGGGACGGACATGACCGGCCTTCCGCCCGAAAAGCGCCCCGTCAACACGGTTTTTCAAAGCTATGCCCTCTTTCCCCATATGAATGTCTTTCAGAACATCGCCTATGGGCTAAGGGTGCTGGGCATAAAAAAGAGCGAGCAAAAGGAGCGCGTCACGGCGGCGCTCTCCCTGGTGCGGCTTGCGGGCTATGAGCGCCGCATGCCCTCCCAACTCTCCGGGGGACAGCGGCAGCGCGTGGCCATCGCGCGTGCGGTGGTGCTCCAGCCCAAGGTCCTTTTGCTCGATGAACCGCTGGGCGCCCTGGATCTCAAGCTCCGTCAGGAGATGCAAAAGGAGCTCAAGCAGCTCCAGCGCCAGCTGGGGATCACCTTTATCTACATCACCCACGATCAGGAGGAGGCGCTCAACATGTCCTCCCGCATCGTCATCATGAATGCCGGGCGGATCGAACAGACCGGCACGCCCGAGGAGGTCTACGAGCATCCTCGCACGCTGTTCGCCGCGGACTTCATCGGGCAGAGCAACCTCCTGCACGGTACCGTCACCTCCGCGGCGGACGGGGAGCTGTCGCTCGATGTGGGCGGCATTTCCCTTCCCGCGCTGCCGGAGGCGGGCTTTTCGCCAAAGGTGGGCGAGCGCGTGGTGCTCTGCCTCCGTCCCCAGCGAATCCGCTACGGCACCTCGCCCCAGCACGGCATGTCGCTCAGGGGCGTTATCCGCAGCAAGGAATACGCGGGCGGCATGCAGCATACGCAGATTGCCCTGAGCGACGCGCTCCTGCTCAACGCCGTGACCCAGTCCGCGGAGCTGGACAGCTACGAGGTGGGCAGCGAGGTCTATGTGGGCTGGAGCCAGCGCCACGCGCCCCTCGTGCCGGACACAACCGGGGAGGCGATGTAAATGGACGCCTCGCAAAAGCAGGATCTGCGCTTCTCGCGGCTGCTCAAGCTGCCCATGTACCTGTGGAGCATCGTGTTTGTCTTTGTCGCGCTGCTCTATGTGATCGGGCTGAGCTTTCTGAGCCGGGGCGAGGTCATGGGCGTGACGGGTGAAATCACCCTGCGAAATTACGCCCGCCTGGCTTCCCCGGATTACCTCAAGGTGCTTTTGCAAAGCCTCAAGCTGGCGGCGTTAACGACCCTCATCTGCATCGCCGTTGGCTATCCCTTCGGCTACCTCATGGCGCGGCTCTCGCCGGTTCCGCGCTCGGTGGTAATGCTGCTCATCATCGTCCCCTTCTGGACCAATGCGCTGATCCGCATCTACGGCTGGCGCATCCTGCTGATGGCCAACGGCCCCATCAACACCTTCCTGCTCAACCTCGGGATAATCCGGCAGCCGCTCAAGCTGCTCTATACCGACGGAGCGGTTTTGCTTGGCATGGTGTACGCGCTGATTCCCTTCATGATCCTGCCGACCTTCACCACCGTGGATAAGCTCGACTTCTCCGTGGTCGAGGCCGCCCGCGATCTGGGCGCGACGCCCCTTCGCGCCTTCTTCACCGTGACCGTTCCCCTGACCCTTTCCGGCCTGATGGCGGGCTGCGTGCTGGTCTTTATCCCCTCGATGGGCCTGTTTTTTCTAAACGACCTGCTGGGCGGCTCCAAGAGCGTGCTGGCGGGCGGGCTGATCCAGCAGCTCATCAACAGCCGCGACCTGCCGATGGCGGCGGCCCTGAGCGTGCTGCTGCTGGCCGTTACCGGCGCGGTGATCGCGGTGTACCGCCGGCTTGGCGGCACGGGCGATATGAGCATGTTTTAGGAGGGCGCAATGAAAAAGCGTTCCGTTGGTTCCCTGCTGTTTATCGGTGCCGTGCTGGTCATCATGTACCTGCCCATCGTGGTGGTTGTGATCTATTCCTTCAACGATAACACGGCCCGCATCCCGATTGATTTTACCGGCTGGACCACGGCCTGGTACGGAAAGCTCTTCACCAACCAGAGCGGCTTTGGCGACGCGCTGCTTCTGAGCGTCCGGGTGGCGCTGTGGGCGGTGCTCGTCTCCTGCGTTATCGGCACGCTGGGCGCCATCGGCATGGCGCATCGGGCACAGGGCCGCTCCTCCCGTCTGGATACCGCGATGGAGTCGCTGATGTCCCTGCCGATCATGATCCCGGAGATCATTCTCGGCCTGGCTTTTATGGTTGTCTTCAACGCCATGGGAATCCGCGGAAACGATCTGCGCCTCATTCTGGCGCATGTGACGTTCTGTATTCCCTACATCTTTCTCAACGTAAAGAGCCGCCTGGTGGGCATGGATACGGCCCTGTTCGATGCGGCGCGCGACCTGGGGGCAAGCCCCCCGCGCGTGGTCCGGGACATCACCCTCCCCCTCTGCCGTCCCGCCATTTTCAGCGGAGCCTTTCTGGCGCTGGCGATGTCGCTGGACGACTTTGTAATCAGCTTCTTTGTCTACGGCGCGGGAGAAGGAACGCTGCCCATTAAGATCTATTCCAGCGTCAAGGTCGGCGTCTCCCCCCAGGTAAACGCCCTGTGCACGCTCATCATGGGCGTGGTATTCATCGCCGTGGCGCTGAGCCGGTACATCTCCTCCGTGCGCATCGCACGCCAGCGGCGGATGGAACGGCGCAGTGCATGAATGGATACCTATCGCATGCGAAAGCGGCGATTGGCATAAAAAAAGAAGGTATTCCAGAGGAATCCCATTCCTGAAAGGAGAATTGGTATTAATGAAAAAGCTGCTTGCTCTTTTCCTCTCACTGCTTCTCATGCTCCCTGCGCTTGCCCTTGCCCAGGAGCAGCAGGTCCTCAACATCCTCAGCTGGGAGGGCTATGTTGACAGCGACACCATCGCCGCCTTTGAAGCGGAAACCGGCATCGATGTCATCTGGTCCCCCATGGACTCCATTGACAGCATGCTGCTCAAGGTTTCCGAGGGCGGCGGCTCGGACTATGACCTGATTCTCTCCAGCGACTATTCGCTGGACATCCTGCGCAAGCAGGGCCTGATCCAGAAGCTGGACCTGAGCGCCCTGAGCAATTACGGAAATCTCAATCCCGCCTTCCTCAATCAGACCTATGATCCCGACAACGAATACGTTATCCCCTACATGGCGGGCTGCCCGCTCATCATCTATGACCCCGAGCGCGTGTCCTTTGAAATCACCGGCTATGAGGACCTGTGGAACGCGGAGCTTGCCGACAGCGTCGCGGTTTTGGAGAACGCGCGCGTGCTGTGCGGCATCACGCTCAAGACCATGGGCAAGAGCATGAACGAGACTGACCCGGACGTGCTGGCGCAGATGAAGGAAAAGCTGATGCTGCTCTATCCCAACATCCGCACCTTCGGCGATTTGGAGTCCTACACCGCCGTTACCAGCGGAGAGGCCAGCGTGGGGTTCCTCTTTACGCCCTTTGTCTACATGGTTCAGCTTGACCATCCCGAATTCAAGGTCGTCTATCCCAAGGAAGGCCTGGGATACGGCATTGACGGCTTTGTGATTCCCGAGGGAGCGAAGAACGCGGAGGCCGCCCATCTGTTCCTGGACTACCTGATGCGGCCGGAGGTGGCGGCGCATAACGCCGAGTATCAGTATTACATGTGCGTCAATCAGGCGGCCGAAGCCTATCTGAGCGAAACGTACCGCGAAGCCAGCGTGATGAACGTTCCAGCTGAGCTGCTTTCGGATGCGGAGTTCATCGAAGATGTCGGCGCGACGGAGACGCTCTACCAGGAAATCTACACCGCCTTCAAAAACCAGTGACCGCGGTGTGAAGAGAAAGGATGATACCAATGCTCATCAAAAATGCAAAAGCCTTTATCAACGGCGAATTTCATGAGGGAACGGACCTTGTTATCAGTGATGGAAAGATTGCCGCCATCGGCCAGGGCCTGGCCGTGGAATCCGGGGAGGTCGTGGACCTTAAGGGCGATCTCCTGCTGCCGGGCTTTGTGGACGTGCATATTCATGCGTTCATGGGTCAGGACACGATGAACGGCGAGGAAGCCGTGCGCCACATGAGCCGCGAGCTTAAGAAATTCGGCGTTGCGGCCTTCCTGCCCACCACCATGAGCGCCAGCCCCGAAGATACGCTGGCGGCGCTTCGCGGCATCAAGGCGGTCATGGACCGCCCGGAGCCCGACGGGGCCATCGTCCTGGGCGCGCACATGGAGGCGCCCTATCTGGAGGAGAGCAAGGCTGGCGCGCAGCTCAAGCAGTACTTTACCCTGCCCGACGAGGAAAGCTGGAAGGCCTACGCGGGCGAATACGAGGGCATCGTTCGCATGATTACCATGGCGCCTGAAAAGGAGGGCGCGCTGCCCTTCATCAAGCGCCTGACGGACAGCGGCATCACCGTGAGCATCGGCCATACCGCCGCCAACGCGGAAACCGTCCACGCGGCTGCCGACCACGGCGCGACCCATGTCACCCACACCTTCAACGCCCAGACGCCGCTCAACCACCGCGCGCCCGGCGTTCCCGGAGCGGCCATGGTTGATGACCGCCTGGCCTGCGAGGTCATCAGCGACGGCATCCACCTCCATCCCGACATCGTGCGCATGATAATGCGCTGCAAGGGCAACCGCCTCACCGTCGCCATCACCGACGCCATGGAGGCGGCCGGCATGCCTGACGGCAAGTACCAGCTCGGCGGCCAGGATGTCTTTGTCAAGGAAGGCGCGGCGCGCCTGGCCGACGGCACCCTCGCCGGAAGCACGCTGACCATGGTCCGCGCCTTCCAGAACCTCATCCGTTTCGGCGCCACGCCTGAGGATGCGGCGATCATGACCACGCGCACGCCCGCCCAGTCCATCGGCAATGAGGAAGTCGGCGAAATCGAACTGGGCGCCCCCGCCATCTTTGCCCGCTTCGATGCGGAGTACCGCTTCGTGGGCACCATCGGCTGACATGAAAAAAGCGCCGGCCCGGGCAAAGGGAGAAGCCCGGGCCGGTTTTTTTTACATGCCATACGTCGTCTTGAGGTTGAAGCTCACGCCCCATACGTAATAGGTAACAATCAATTCTCTCACGGAGTGTGTGTCCTTGGGGACGAGAATCCGAACGCTCAGGTCGCCCTCGCTTTTGGGATCGAGCGATTTTACCGTAAAATCGCCGATCTGGAGAATATCCGTCGCCTGCGGAACCACCTGGACCTCGATCATGTCGATGGGGACAAGGCAGTCGTTTCGCAGGCGAAGCGTATAGTTCAGATATACGTAGTCTCCCGCTTCTCCCCACTCCAGCGGCTTTTGGTAGAGCGTGCCCTGAAAGGTTTCGTCTACAACGGAGGTTTTGAGCGCCTCAAATGCGGCCGGATCATCAGCTGCTGAAACCCCTTCCACCGCTACGCTGGTCACGCGGACCTCGGCCGTCAAAAACAGATATCCCACCATCAGTGCCATCACGATCAGCAGCGATACCGATGCGATGGCCGCGATTTTCAGACCGCGCATGCCGCACCGTCCTTTCTATTCGTTCGCGCCTCCGGCGCTGAGAATGTCGCGGATTTCGTCGATCATCTCCGAATCCTTCATGCGGAATTTAAATTCGACGCGCCGCGAGGCATCCATGTTGATGGTGCCGTCATCGTTGTAGATGGGATCGGAATAGCTTTTGCCCTTAGCGGTCAGGATCTCGCGCAACTTTTCAAGCTGGCTTTCGCTCAGGCTGGGCATCTGCAAACAGTAGGTGGCCACGCTGAGGGCCCGCTCCTGGGAAAGCTCGAGGTTGACCAGGTAGGTCCCCTGGGTATCCGTATGCCCCTCTATGATGATTTCCCCCAGGTAGTCCACGTATTCGGGCCGAAGAAGAACGCCGAGATAGACAGGGATGAATTCATCCAGCAGCGTCCGGCCGCTTTCTTTGATATTGCTTTTGGCCACGTCGAAAAACACGGCGCTCTCCAGCATGATATCGCCCGTATTGCTGTCCACGCCGGCCTTGAGGTCTGCCGCGCCCAAGGCTGCGGTCAGGTCGCGCACGATTTTGGTGCGAACGCCGACCAGATCGTCCAGCTTCTGTTGCTGCTCATTCATCGCCTCCTGCTGCTGCCCCAGCAAAATGGTGGCATCCGCCAACTCCTGCTGCTTGCCGGTCAGTTCCAGGTTGGCCGCGTTGAGCTCCTCTTCCTTCTGGCTAAGGGCTGCCTGAGCCGCCAGAATGATCTTTTCCTGCTCCTCCAGCGTGAGACTCTGGTCGTTTAGCAGGCTTTCCTTTTCATCCAGCTGCGTAAGCGCGGCGGTAAGCTCGTTTTGCTTGTCCGTCAAAGCCGCCTGCTGCGCGCTGAGCTCCTTTTGCTGGTCGTCCAACGTCGCCTGCTGCGCGCTGAGCAAAGCGCTCTGCTCGTCCAGCTCGGCGGTCTTGGTCTCCAGCATCAGAAAATACTGATAGACGCTATAGCACAGAACCAGCACGAACACCAGCAAAAGCGCCGCCATCATGTCCGAATAGCTGATCCAGAACGCACCGCCGTCCGCCTTGCCTGCGCTGCGCCGAACATACCGTCTGCGTGCCATCTCTCGCTCTCCTTACAGCTCCGCCGCCGCATCCGTCTGTTCCCGGGGTTCTTCCGGCAGCGTGTCCATCTCGGCGGTCAGCATGTCCGCCGCAACCTGCATGCGCCTGAGCGACTCGGAAAGCGCGTCCAGGCGGTCGGTGAGGGTGTGGGTAGCGCTCTGCGCCGTGTCGAGGAGGCTGGAGCGGCTGTCGCGCTCCTTGAGCATCTCCTGGGCAAAGGCCTGCATCTGCTTTGCGATCTCCGCGCTGGCCTCGCGGATGGCCTGCGCGTCCTTGGCCATGCCGCGCGCCGCGTCCAGCGTAGACTGGAGGTTTTGCTGGGTTTGGAGCTGTCCCTGATTGACGACGTTCATCGTATCTCCCAGCGCCGTCATCTGACTGCTGAGCGAGGTGTTCATCTGCTGGACAAACTGGCCCACGATGCGCCGTACCCCGTCCACCTGCTCGCGCGTGGCGCATTTGATAAAGGTGTCCAGCGACTGGGTCAGCGGCGCCATGGCGCGTCCGACGGCCATCTCAAGGGAGGCGGCCACGTGATTGCCAACGTTCTCGGCAAGGCGCGCCATGCGGACCTCCTCGTCCTGCTTCTGACACATCATCTGCACGTCAGGCTGGAGCGGACGCGGCATGGCCAGCTCGTAGAAAGCGTCCTCGAAATTGTCCAGTGCGCGCACGGCACGCCCTGCGGACATGCGGTTAAACATGTTGAACAGGAGTGAGCAGGAGATGCCGGCCACAGAGGTGGCAAAGGCAAAGCGCATGCCGCTGAGCAGCTGCGGGATGCTCTCAATGGTGCCCTGGGCGTTGCTGAAGTCCACGCTGGTGAGGCCCTGCATGAGCCCGATAAAGGTCCCCAAAATGCCAAGCGAGGTCAGCAGGCCCGGAATGAGCTCCGCAAGCTGGGCATGGCCCGGCTTGTCCACCACGGTTTCCTCATTGATGTACTCGCGGGTGTCGCAGGGAATTCCACGCATGTCAAGCTGACCGGCATTAAGAAGAAACTGCTGCCATTCGTTGCGAAGCGAACGCCCCAAAAAGCGCGCCTCGCGCCAGATGGGCCGCTCGCCCGCGGCCGTGCTCTTCTCCAGCTTGATGACCGCGCGGTTCAAAGCAGCCGCATTTCGCAAAAGCGGATAGATGCATTTGCATAGTCCGGTCAGCGTGACCAGAGCGATGGCGGCATAGATTATGATTTCCGTCAAATTGGATGCCAGACTGGTCAAAGTGGGCACTCGCGGCACCTCCGGTCGATTTTCATTCAAGGGTTACAGCTTATTGTAACGCTTTTTTCATACTTTGTAAATAGTTTGGAACACTTGGAAAACACCCGGAACGGAAACGGCGGCAAGCCACCCACGGATGACGTGCCGCCGCTGAAAGGATGGACGAATTTAAACCTCGCTTGTCTCAGCGGGGATGAGGCTGTCGTCCCGAACCACACGGATGGCGCAGTCCGCGCCGCCGCGCTGCTCGGCGACAGAGCGGAAAAGCGACTCCAGGTTTCGCACCGTCACATCCCATGCGCTGGAGAGGTAGCCCTCGTTTGCCCCGTAATCGCTGAACAGGCGGTCTTCCGTCTCCTGCTTGATCGCCGAATAGCGCTCGGGGGTCAGGGGATAAAGCCAGTCATAGGTGCGCACCTGATCCTCCTGAACGATCAGCTTCGGATAGGCCGCCACGGGCGGCGGCACGCGGACTTCCACCCCATCGTCGAGCGCGCTGACGACCGCGAGGCTCAGATCCACCGTGAAGCTCATGCGAAAGGTATAGGGCATTTCGACCTTCTGCACCGTGCCCAGGAGCCATGCGTCCTGCGTCACGGTCTCCTGCCCCGTGACCTCTACCTCATACACGACCAGCTCATTCTTTTCGCGAAGCGTCTGGGAAAACTGCTCGCTGATCCACTGCGTATCTGCGCCCCCAAAAAAGCGCTCATAGACATAGGGTCCGACACGCACCAGCGCAACGGCGAGCGCAAGGCAGACCACAAAACCAAACAGGCGTTTTATGAACTTCTTCAAGCGTCATCCTCCGGGCCCGTTCAGGGCATCCACTTGCCGATTTCAACAAATACGAGGACCACCACCTGCGCCAGCACATACAGCGTGGTCAGCGCTCCGACGAACATGAGGTATCCGCTGAAAAAACGCATGACGCGACCGTGGCGGCGCCTCTGATGCGGAAGGGTTCCGGGGGGCTGGCGGCCGTTGGGGGCAGCGGAGCTGTTCATGCGCCCTCCTCCTTTGGCGCATCCAGAATCGTTGCGCGGATGGCCGCTATCAGTATACGACAAAATTCGCAAAAACGCCATAGAAAGCGCCGGTCTTTTACATCGCACACTTGTAAAAGACGCGGTCAGGGCTGCCGGGGCGTCAGGTATTCCTCCACGACATAACCTTCGGCAACATCTGTGCGCACCTTGACCCACCCTTCCTGCTGGCAGCGCTCCAAAACCAGCAGGCTCTGGCCCTTGTAGAGGCGCATGAGGATGGTCCCGCCCAGATCCGGGGTCTGGCGGAGATTCAATGAGCTGTCGTCATCGATTTCGGTTACCGTCGCCAGCCATTGTCCCTCTTGGGGCGTAAGGGTCATGGGCATGAGCGTAGGCCTCGGCGTCGGGGTAGGCGCAGGGCCTGGCGTGGCCGCCAGCGCTTCCTGAGGCTGCGTGGCGCGGGCAGGCTGCTCCTCAAAACGCATCAGCTCAAGCCCCGGATAGTAAAACGCAATGATTTCCCGATAGCTCTTGCCGTGCTCGCCAGCCATCCACTGGGCGCCGCGCTGGCTCATTCCCACGCCATGCCCAAAGCGCCTGGCCTCAATGATATAGGCGTCGGCCGTTTCCCGCACGCTCCACAGCTCATTGTCGTAGTGGGCGGTAATGTCCAGGCCAAACGCGCTCTCGGCGGTGGGAAAGATATCCAGTTCGAGCGTAAAGGGCGTTTCGATGGGTGTGAAGGGACCATAGACCGGCGTTGGCGTGGGGCTGGGGGTTATGGTGACGACAGGCACAAACCCCGTCGTCTGCGGGGTGGGCGTCGGGGCGGGCGTCTCCTCGACCACCTCAAAGAGGCTGACCTCCTCGGCGTTGAGATCGATGACGGGCTGAGGCGCCGCTTTGCGCGTGCGGCCGCTGACGGAGACCGTCAGCGTGAGCCTGGTCATATACTTGTTATCCTCCGACGAATTTCCTCCGACGCTGACGGCGCTGACCTCGTCCACGCGCACGCTCTCCGGGGCAGGATCGTAGCCCAGGGCCGTCAGTTCCTCCGAGAGCTGTCGGGCCAGAAGATTCCGAAGCGCATAGGGCGCCGTTTCGTCCTCCCCGTAAGCCTTTTGAATTTCAAAGGACCTCACCACGCTCTCGGGATTGGCCAGGTCGTAGGGATCATCGCCGAAGGCATAGTAGCCGTAGTCCTCGCTGGTAGGCCAAACGGTCTCCACCAGCTCGGTCTGGCCGCCGTTGCTGGCCGAATAGTAGCATTGGGCAAGTCTGCCCGCATAAAAGCCGCACACGCCGCGCGTCTGGGAAATGGCCAGCTCGGTCTGATCGTTACCGGGGAGATAGCCGCGGTACACCTGATCGTTGGTGGTGTCCACCACGTCATAGGGCTGCGACGGGTCCTGGCTGCGCAGCGCATAGGTGCGGGCCGCCACGGCCTGCGCCTTGAGCGCCTCCAGCGGAAAGGAGTCGCTCATCTCGTAGGGCACCACGCCCAGGAGATAATCCTCGACATGGATGCTCAGGATCGGACGGAGCTTGCCTTCCTCGATATCAAGCTGCAAATCGCCGGCATAGAGCGCGGGATAGTTGGTCAGGTAGAAGCCGCTTTCCCCCTGGGTATCGTTTCTCAGGAGCGTGACGCTCTGGCCTGCGCACTGGCTCATCCCCTCGTAATAGAGATAGAGCGCCCCATCCCGCAAAAGCAGCGCCACCTCGCTGCCCGCCTGAAAATGCATCTGAGCGCCGGCCTGCGTGTTCACGCTGTAGGCAGAAGCGAGCGTCAGGTCCATGCGGTCGGTGAGGTTGAGGCGGCTGAGATAGACGCGGATCGTCTGATCCCGCTCGCCTGCCGAGGGCAGCGCCGTCTCTTCCCCGCATGCCGCGCAAAGCGGCAGGACCAGCGCCATCAGCAAAAGCAGGCATCGGCGGATATACGGGCGTTTGGAAAGCATCATGAGCGCCTCCTTCAGAAATACACAGCGCAGGGTTTCACGCATAAAACGTTCAACTCACGCCGCCGCTTGCAGGAAATTCTATGGTCACGCGCATGGCATGATTCAAATGTATGGTATCATGGCTTTTCCGAATTGGCAAGCACGCATCGCACCTGAGATCATACCTTGAAAGCAGGGCGCGAGGCCGCGCCTCAACCCCAACGATAAGGTGGTGCATCCCAATGGAACAGGCCTTTACGCTGGATATGCTGCAAAGCGGACAAAGCGCTCTGATTTCCGAACTTCTCGGCTCGGGGGCGATGCGCACCCGGCTTTGTGATCTTGGTTTTACAAAAATGACCCTCGTGACCTGCCTGTTTTCTTCGGCGTTCGGCGACCCGAAAGCCTACCGCGTCAAGGACACGGTGGTGGCGCTCAGGCGCGCGGACGCGCGGAATATCCTCTGCCGTGCCTGCGGAGGCGGGCGATGAGCGCCTGGCGCGTGGCGCTGTGCGGGAATCCCAACGTGGGAAAGAGCACGGTGTTCAACGCTTTGACGGGACTGAGGCAGCATACGGGAAACTGGGCCGGAAAAACGGTGGAGACCGCGCGTGGGCGCGTGCGCGGATCGGGTGGCGGATGGACGCTGACCGATCTTCCGGGCGCTTATTCGCTTCTGAGCGGTTCGCCGGAGGAGGTTGTGGCGAGCGACTGCCTGACGTTTGAGTCCTTGAGCGCGGTGATCGTGGTATGCGACGCAACCTGTCTCGAACGCAACCTGAATCTTGCCCTTCAGGTGGCGGAGGCCTGTCCCCGCATGGTGCTGTGCGTCAATATGATGGACGAGGCGCGATCAAGGGAAATCGGCGTAAACCTGACGTTGCTGGAACACTTGCTGGGCTTGCCCGTCGTGGGCGTGACCGCACGGAGGCGGCAGGGGCTGGAGGAGCTCAAGCGCCGCGTTGAAACGGTGTGTGAAAATTCCCCCATGCGGCGGCAAACCAGCCATCTACATTATCCCGAGCCCGTAGAGCGCGCCCTGGAGGCGCTTTCCAAACAGATCCGCCAGTCGGTTCCTGCCGTCAGAGCGGCCGGGACGGAGCGCTTTGCCGCCCTGCGCGCCCTGCTGAGCGGAGACGGATTTCTTACACGCCTCATGGCGCAAGCGGACGTCGCGGCGCGAGACGCGCTCCGAAGCGCCGTTCAGGGCCAAAAGTCCGCTCTGGAAAGGACGGGCTTTTCTGAGGAACGACTCAGCGCCGCGGTGATCTCGGAGGGGTATCGCGCTGCCGGAGAGCTTTGCAGCCGCGTGGTGTTCCATCCCGCGCAATCGGCAAAGGAGCGGCGCCAGCTCCGATTGGACCGGCTCCTGTCGAGCAAGCGCACCGGAATTCCAATCATGCTGTGCATGCTGGGGCTGGTTCTGTACCTGACGATCTCGGGCGCAAACGTCCCCTCCGCCTGGCTGAGCGAGACGCTAAACGCTTTTGAGCCAGAGCTCAATTCCTTCCTTGTGGGCCTTGGCGCGCCGGACTGGCTCTGCGGCCTGCTGGTGTCGGGGATGTACCGGGTCACAAGCTGGGTGGTTTCCGTCATGCTCCCGCCCATGGCGATCTTCTTTCCCCTCTTTACGCTGCTGGAGGACCTTGGCTTTCTCCCGCGCGTCGCCTTCAACCTGGACCGCTGCTTTCAGCGCTGCCGGGCCTGCGGCAAGCAGGCGCTGTGCATGTGCATGGGTCTGGGCTGCAACGCGGTGGGTGTGATGGGCTGCCGGATCATCCAAAGCCCCCGTGAACGCCTGATCGCCATTTTGACCAATGCGCTGGTGCCCTGCAACGGCCGCTTCCCCACGCTGATCGCTTTGATTTCCATGTTTTTTGTCTTTGCCGGGGGAGCGGTCGGCTCGCTGATGGGAGCGCTGGTGCTGCTTTTGCTCATCGTCCTGTGCGTTCTGGTTACGCTGGCCTGCTCTCATCTCCTGTCTGCCACGGTGCTCAAGGGGATGCCTTCCGCCTTTGCGCTGGAGCTACCCCCCTTTCGCCGCCCCAAGGTGGGAGAGGTGCTGGTGCGCTCCGTGCTGGACCGAACGCTCTTTGTGCTGGGCCGCGCGGTCAAGGTTGCCGCTCCGGCGGGCCTGCTGATCTGGCTGCTGGCCAACCTCCGCGTGGGTGACACCCAGCTTTTGCAGCTGCTGGCCGGCGCGCTGGACCCACTGGGGCGCTTTCTGGGGATGGACGGCGTGATTCTTCTGGCCTTCATCCTGGGATTCCCGGCCAATGAGATCGTGCTACCCATCATGCTCATGACCTATCTGAGCCAGGGAACGCTGGTGGAGATGCAGGGGCTGGAAACCTTGCGCGCTCTGCTGGTTTCCAACGGGTGGACGCTGTGGACGGCGGCGTGCGTGGCGCTGTTTTCGCTGTTCCACTGGCCCTGCTCGACCACGACGCTCACAGTCTACCGGGAGACGGGAAGCCTGAAATGGACGGCTGTGGCCGTCCTGCTGCCCACAATGGCAGGCGTTGTCCTCTGCGCTGCGGTCGCCTTCGTGGGCCGAATGGCAGGATAATCCCCGGTGCTTTCAGCCCGCTTCGTGAAAGGAGCGGGCTGATTTTTGCAGGGAAGCAGCAGCGGAATGTCGAATGTCTCCCAAAAACTCTATTTGTAGATGAGACTTTAGGGAGGATACGAATGAAGAATGAGCTTCTCTCCATCGGCAAAATGGCCGAAATGAATCAAATCACAGTCCCGACCCTGCGTTTATACGATCAGCTCGGCCTGCTAAAGCCCCGGCATGTGGACGCGCTGACGGGCTATCGGTATTATGATATCCATCAGAACGCGCGGCTGGACATGATCGCCTACATGAAAGAGCTCGGCATGAGCCTGCGGGAGATCCGCGAGGTGCTGGCGGCGGAGGACATCACGCTGGTCGAGGAGATCCTGGTGCAGAAAAACGAGCAGATTCATCAGCAGATGCGTTCATTACGGCTGCGCCACAACGCCGTGGAGCGTGCCATCGCCAGCATCGAGCGCTATCGAAAATCGCCTGCAACCGGGACCATCGCCCTGGAATACATCGACCGGCGCTATATCTGGGGCATCCCCTGCAACGAAAACTTCTATGAAAAGGACATCCGCTCCTATGAGCAGGCCCTTGCGGAATTGCGAAGGGCGATTCTCTCCAAAAACTGTCCGCACGTCCACTCCTATAACATCGGGACCTCCATCACGCGCCAGAACTTCCGGCAGGGCCGCTTTATCGCCGACCGCGTCTTTATCTTCATGGACAAGCAGGCACAGGAATACGGTCTGGACGCCTCCATCCTTGACAGCGGCATGTACGCCTGCATCTATCTGGACCATTATGACGGCGAGATCGACTCCGCCCGCAGGCTGCTGGAATTCTGTGTGCATAACGGCTATGCCCTTGCGGGAGACTATCTTTGCGAGGTCCTGACGGAATTTAACGTCTTCGACAGCGACCAGCGCAGCATGTTTTTGCGCCTCCAGGTCCCGGTAAGTTTTTCCCGAAAGGCTTGACCCTCATGCAGGATGAGCGTTTATACTATTGTTAACAAAATAACAAGGAGGTTCCCTCGCAATGGAAAAGATCAAGGTCGTACAGTATGGCTGCGGTAAGATGAGCAAATACATTCTCCGCTATCTCCATGAGCACGGTGCGCAGATCGTGGGCGCCATCGACGTCAACCCCGACATCATCGGCCAGGATGTGGGCGACTTTGCGGAGCTTGGCGTGAAGACGGGGGTCCTGATTTCCAACGACGCGGACAAAGTTCTGGACAAATGTGCGCCAGATGTGGCCATTGTAACGCTCTTCAGCTTTGTTGGCGACATCTACGAGCATGTGGAGAAGTGCGTGCTTCGCGGCATCAATGTCATCACCACCTGCGAAGAAGCGATCTATCCCTGGACCACCGCGGCGGCGCTGACCAACCGCCTGGATGCGCTTGCGAAGGAGCACGGCTGCACCATCACCGGCTCGGGTATGCAGGACACCTTCTGGATCAACATGGTGGCCATGGTTGCCGGAAGCTGCCACCGGATTGAAAAGATCAAGGGCGCCTACAGCTACAACGTCGAGGATTACGGCCTTGCCCTGGCCAAGGCGCATGGCTGCGACCTCACGCTTGACGAGTTTGAGGCGCAGATCGCCCATCCCGACGCCTTTGAGCCTTCCTATGCCTGGAACGCCAGCGAAGCCATCTGCAGCAAGCTGGGCCTGACCATCAAGTCCATCACACAGAAAAACGTGCCCTATACCGTGGATCATGACCTGTACTCCGAAACGCTTGGCAAGACCATCAAGGCCGGCAACTGCATCGGCATGTCCGCCGTCGTGACGATCGAAACCATGCAGGGCATTACCATCGAGGAGGAGACCATCGGCAAGGTCTACGGTCCCGACGACGGCGACATGTGCGACTGGTGGATCACCGGCGAACCCGACACCGAGTTCCATGTGGTCAAGCCCGCAACCGTGGAGCACACCTGCGCCACCATCGTCAACCGCATCCCCAGCCTGCTCAACGCGCCCGCCGGCTATGTCGCCTGCGACCAGCTGGAGGAAATCGGCTACCTGACTTATCCCATGGAGTATCACATCTAAGGCATATAACGCCTCTGTTTTCGGATGAAATGAAAAGTGGGCCTGTCCAGATGGACAGGCCCATTTCAGCATACATTACTTGCTGACTTCCTCAATCGCCACGGCCACGGCCACGGTCGCGCCGACCATGGGGTTGTTGCCCATGCCGATGAGGCCCATCATCTCCACGTGCGCAGGCACGGAGGAGGAACCGGCGAACTGCGCGTCGGAGTGCATGCGGCCCATGGTGTCGGTCATGCCGTAGCTGGCGGGACCGGCGGCCATGTTGTCGGGATGCAGGGTGCGGCCGGTGCCGCCGCCGGAGGCCACGGAGAAGTACTTCTTGCCGTTCTCAACAGCCCACTTCTTGTATGTGCCCGCCACGGGGTGCTGGAAGCGGGTGGGGTTGGTGCTGTTGCCGGTGATGGAGACATCGACGTCCTCCAGGCGCATGATCGCCACGCCCTCGGTCACGTCGTCGCAGCCGTAGCAGCGGACCTTGGCCTTCTCGCCGTCGGAGTAGGCGGTCTCCTTGACCACCTTGACCTCGCCGGTCTTGTAGTCCATCTGGGTCTGCACATAGGTGAAGCCGTTGATGCGGCTGATGATGTAGGCGGCATCCTTGCCCAGGCCGTTGAGGATCACGCGCAGGGGCTCCTTGCGCACCTTGTTGGCGGTGCGGGCGATGCCGATAGCGCCCTCGGCGGCGGCAAAGCTCTCATGGCCGGCCAGGAAGGCAAAGCACTTGGTGTTTTCGCTCAGCAGCATAGCGCCCAGGTTGCCATGGCCCAGGCCCACGGCGCGCTGATCGGCGACGGAACCGGGGATGCAGAACGCCTGCAGGCCCTCGCCGATGGCGGTGGCGGCTTCGGCGGCGGTCTTGCAGCCCTTCTTGAGCGCGATGGCCGCGCCCAGCGTGTAGGCCCACACAGCGTTTTCAAAAGCGATGGGCTGCACGCCGCGGACGATGCCGTCCACATCGACACCCTTGTCCTTTACAAACTGCGCCATCGAATCCAGATCGGTGAAGCCGTACTGCTTGAGGACGCCCTCAATCTTGCCGATTCTTCTTTCGTA
>CALVKX010000009.1 GCA_944333375.1 uncultured Eubacteriales bacterium | reverse complement strand
AATGTAAACCAGGGAGAACCCAAAACACCGGTTCCATGCCTGCGCGACAGGGAGCGCGTGCTCTCACTGCGGCGTATTTCTGCCGCCGAAGACTTCAAATGGCGAAGCAAAAAGGAAAGTTTTCCTTGTGTGGCGAATCTACTCTTTGACAAGGTCCAAATTTTACGAAACAAAGGAGAAAAGCGATGCCCGGAAAACTCTTAATCATCCATGGCGGCGGGCCGACCTGCGTGCTGAACGCCTCCACATACGGCGCCATTGAGGAAGCAAAAAAACACCCGGAGCAAATCCAAGGCGTTTATGGCTGCATGGGCGGGGTCGCCGGTGTCCTGCGCCGGGATTTCCGCCGGATGGACACCCTGCCCCAGGAGCGGCTTTCGCTGCTGATGCAAACCCCGGGTACGGTCATCGGATCCTCGCGTCATCCGCTGGAAGAGGCGGACTATCCAAAGCTGATGAAAATTCTTAAAGAAGAAGGCTTCGGCTACGTGCTCATGAGCGGCGGAAACGGCACCATGGACACCTGCGGCAAGCTCAACCGGGCCTGCAAAGAGGCCGGCATTTTGGTCAACGGCATCCCCAAAACCATCGACAACGACATTCAGGTCACGGATCATTCCCCGGGCTTTGGCAGCGCCGCGCGCTACATCGCCTCGGCGGTTCAGGCGGCGGGGGAGGATGTCAAAAGCCTGCCCATTCATGTTTGCATCATCGAAGCGATGGGCCGCAACGCCGGCTGGATTACCGCCGCTTCCGCCCTGGCCCGCCGCAGGCCCGGCGACGCGCCGCATCTGATTTACCTGCCGGAAACGCCATTCGACGAGGAAGCTTTCCTCAGAGACGTGGCGCAGCTGCACCGGCGGCTTGGCGGCGTGGTTGTGGTGGCCAGCGAAGGGCTGAAAAACAAAGATGGCAAGCCCATTGTGCCGCCCATCTTTCAGACCGGGCGCGCCACCTATTACGGCGATGTAAGCGCCTACCTGGCGCAGCTGGTTATCCAAAAGCTGGGCATCAAGGCCCGTAGCGAGAAGCCCGGCCTGTTGGGCCGCGCCCAGACGGAGCTGCAATCCACTGTGGACCGCGACGAGGCGGCGCTGGCGGGAGCGGAGGCGACGCGCGCCCTGGCGCAGGGACAGGGCGGCATCATGTCCGGGTTTGAGCGCCTTTCCACCAGCCCCTATCGAATCCGCCTGATCCGAATTCCGTTGGAAAGCGTGATGCTCAAGGAGCGCACGCTCCCACGGGATTACATCGCCCCGGGTGAAAACGACGTGACGGGCGCCTTCGTGCAATGGGCCCGTCCCCTCATTGGGGAGGAGCTGCCACGGTATTTTGAGTGGTGATGTTTCTCAAAAAGGATGATAGAATTTCACACTTTTCCTTCTCCTTTGCATGACGTTATAATATGTGTAACAAAACCGAGCGAAACTGCAAAGGAGAAGGGCCATGAATGATTCTCAAAAGAGCAGCCTGTCCGATCGGATTCCAGCCCGGGTCTGGCTGCTCATTTCGTTTCTGGCAGCCATGCTTCTGTGGTATGTGCTGTCCATCATCCCCGCTACCTCCCGTGCTTTCCCAAACGTCGTCAAGGTCGTCCAAAGCATCGGCACGATGATTGATCGCGGCGTCCTGTGGAAGGACCTCTCCTCCAGCCTCATCTCCGTCATTTCCGGCTATGCGCTGGGGTTTGCCATCGCCCTGCCGGTGGCCATCCTGATGGCCTGGTACAAGCCGGTGCGCTATGTGATCGAGCCGTGGATTCAGTTTATCCGCAACATCCCGCCCCTGGCGTATGTGCCGCTGATCGTCATCGCGGCGGGCGTGGGACGCAAGCCCCAGATCATCGTCATCACCATCGCCTGTTTCCTCATCATGTGCGTCACGATCTACCAGGGCGTCATCAACGTGGATGAGACCCTCATCAAGGCCGCCCGCGTGCTGGGCGCCAACGACCGCGACATCTTCACCCGCGTCATCGCTCCCGCCACGCTGCCCTTCATCCTCACCGCCATCCGCCTGGGCGCCTCCGTGGCCCTGACCACCCTTATCGCCGCCGAATCCACCGGCGCCATGGCCGGATTGGGCATGCGCATCCGAAGCCTGAACAACAGCTTTGAATCCTCGCCCATGCTTTTGTATATCATCATCATCGGCATTTTGGGCATCACCATTGAAAAGCTCATCAAGCTGGCGGAAAGGAGGCTCACCTCATGGCAGGAGAAGCGCGAAATCTGAGCGGGGACGTGCGCGTCAGAATCGATAACGTGCGCAAGGTCTTTAACACCCGCAAGGGCGAGATGGTCGCCCTCAACGGCGTGAGCCTGGACATCCACGACAACGAGTTCATCAGCGTGGTGGGCCCCTCCGGCTGCGGAAAGTCCACGTTGCTCAACATCATCGCCGGTCTGACCGCCCCTACCGACGGCAAGGTGTACTGCGACGGCAAGGAAGTCACCGGCACCGGCACTGAGCGCGGTGTGGTGTTCCAGCAGTATGCGCTCTTCCCCTGGCTGACGGTCAAGAAAAACGTGATGTTTGCGCTGGAAATGCGCGGCATCAAAAAGCAGGCCGCCCAAGAGGAGGCGATGAAATACCTGGAGATGGTTGACCTGGCCAAGTTTGCCGACCATTATCCCAAGGAGCTTTCCGGCGGCATGAAGCAGCGCGTCGCCATCGCCCGCGCCTACGCCGCGGAGCCGGAGGTGCTTTTGATGGACGAGCCCTTCGGCGCGCTGGACGCACAGACCCGCACACAGCTTCAGACCGAGCTTTTGAATACCTGGGAGCACAAGAAAAAGACCTGCTTTTTCATCACCCATGACGTGGAGGAGGCGATCATCCTGGCCCAGCGCGTGGTCATCATGAGCGCCCGTCCCGGCCGCATCAAGGAGATCGTCGAGGTCAACATTCCCTATCCCCGCAACCAGGAGACCAAGCTTACCCCTGAGTTTAACGAGCTGAAGAACCGCATCTGGAGCCAGGTCTATCAGGAGTATCTGGCGGTGCGCAAGTAGCATTTTCGCGGCACGTCCGCTGAAATGAGATCAGAAACCAATTTAAGCTAAGGAGGCATATTCATGAAAAAGCTGGCTACCCTGCTTCTCGCTCTGGTTATGGCCTTTGCCGCAGTGGGCGGCGCGATGGCTCAGGCCGCTGAACCCGTGACCCTCAACGTGGCGTACATGCCCAACTACGGCAGCCTGTGGGCCATCGAAGCGGCCATTCAGAAGGGTTACCTGGCCGAGGAAGGCATCACCGTAAACCTTGTGGAATTCGCCGACGGCCCCACCATCATCGCGGCCATGGAAAGCGGCTCCATCGATGTGGGCTACATCGGCCAGGGCGCCCATAAGCTGTGCGTCAACGGCCAGGCGACCATCTTCGCCCTCAGCCACATCTCCAACGGCGACATGCTCATCGGCGGCAAGGGGATCACCACCGTCGAGGATCTCAAGGGCAAGAGGGTGGCCTATTCCTCCGGCACCTCCTCCGAGGATATTCTTCTCAACAGCCTGACCAAGTACGGCCTGACCATGGACGATATCGAGGCCTTCGACATGGATGCCTCCGCCATCGTGACCGCGATGCTTTCCGGCGGCGTGGACGCCTGCGCCACCTGGAGCCCCAACAGCCTCAAGATCCTTGAGGAGATGCCCGACGCCGCCAAGCTGACCGACAACATGACCTTCTCCGACACCACCGTCTCCCTGGCCAGCTGGATCTGCATGCCCGGCTATGCCACCGAGAAGCGCGACGTGCTGGTGCGCTTCACCCGCGCCCTGTTCAAGGGTATGGATTACGCCGCGGAGGAGCACCACGACGAAGTGGCTCAGTGGGTGGCCGACCAGACCGCTACCGATTATGAGTCCGTGTACAATCAGCGCGGCGACGCCCTGTGGCTCACCGGCGAGGCCGTGGCCGCCGGCGCTGCTGACGGCACCGTGGAGGGCTACTACCTGCTCCAGCGCGACACCTTTGTGGCGGCCGGTGCGATCGAGAAGGACCCCGTGCCCGAGGTCAAGGACTATGTGATGCTTGACCTGATGGTGGAAGCGGGCCAGTAACCGCCACGCCAAAGCCATAGGCCGCCGTTTCGCTCGGCCTATGGCTTTTCGTGCATTTTCGGAAAGAAGGAGCCGCGATGCTGTTTGTGCTGGTTGGATTCTTGCTGTTGGCTTCGGTGTGTTTGCTCTGCCTGAAAAAAACCCGTGAGCTGTGGTTTTTGCTGGGCATGTGCCTGAGCCTGATGCTTCAGTTCACCGGCATCCTCATCTTCATCGCCAAAAAGGGCGGCTACACCCACGACATCCTGCGCTTTCTGTTTTTCTCCCTCCAGCTGAAAAACAAGGTGCAATACCTCTACATCACCCTGGATGTGATGGGCTATATGATTGGCCTGGGGCGATACCTGTTTCCGCTGTTCCTGCTGGAGTTTGCCCTGCATTACTCCATGCTTCCCTTCGTACGCCGCCACCCCGCGGTTTCCCGCTGGGTGGCAGCGCTGCCCGCCATCACGCTGGTATTCTATTATCCAACCCTGTTTAAACAACTGGTATCGCTTTGGCCATGGGCGCAGCATCTCCTGGTGCAGCTGAGCTATGGGTGGATCATCGCCTATGTCGCCGTCTCTCTTTTG
Source organism: uncultured Eubacteriales bacterium (assembly GCA_944333375.1). The sequence goes on along the minus strand of CALVKX010000009.1, from coordinate 17,161 downwards.
CTGCTCCTGCAGGAGCTTTTCGCCATCACGCTTCGCTTTTGCAAGCGACAGTTCGCCTATATCGTGCTGTACCTGACGGCGCTCAGCGGCCTGTACCTGATGTACTGCGGACAGGACCCCGCCCAGGTCTACCGCTTCTACAGCTATGATTATCTGTGGAACAAGGGGATCGGCTATCTCCAGTACGCGCCTACCATGGGCGGATATATTACGCTTGTGGTCATCAACGTCATCTGCGGCTCGCTGGGCTTTTTCAGCCTTCTCAACTATACCCGGGACACCCTGCAAAGCGGATGGGAGGAGGTGGGGCTGGAGCGGAAATTCGACATCGCCCGGACCGGCGCCTCCGTGTTCGTCCACTCCATCAAAAACCAGCTTCTGGCCAATCGGGTGGTGGAGAAGCATATGTACCAGGAGCTGGAGAAGGAACAGCCGGACCTTGGATACCTGCGCGACTGTGTGGATCAGCTGCGGGACAACAATGAGCTGCTCCTGGCCCGCAGCGGCGAATTGTACAACACCGTCAAGCAAAAGACCGTGCTGCTCACGCCCGTGACCCTGCGGGAGATCTGGGAAACCACGATGGATCGCTTCCGCCGCAAATACCCTTGCGCCGCGGTGGAGGCACGGCTCGATGAGCAGACGCAGGTGCTTGCGGATCGAAACTACTTCAGCGAAGCCCTCTACAACATCATGACCAACGCCTGGGAGGCCAATCTGGAAGCCGGACGCGGTGACCGGCCCATCAGCGTCTCCAGCCACATGGAGCGCCTTTGGACGGCGATTGAGGTTCGGGACCAGGGCGTGGGCATTTCCCGGGGGGCGCAGAAAAAAATCTTCGATCCCTTTTACTCCTCCAAAAACAGCAACACCAGCTGGGGCATGGGCCTGTATCATGCGCGCACCATCGTCCGTGCCCACTTGGGAAGCCTGCGGGTAGAAAGCGCGCCCGGACAGGGTACGGCGTTTTTGATCTTGCTTCCCCGCTACGATTCGCGTCAGCGCCGAAAGGAAGAATGACAGACCATGCGCATTTTGATTGCCGAGGATTTCGATTTGCTCCGCGAGGATCTGCGCGCCATCCTCAGCGCGCAGCCGGATATGGAGGTGGTCGGGGAGGCAGCCACCGGCGCGGAGCTGGTGCGCCTGGCGGCACAGAGGGAATTCGACCTTGCGCTGGTGGATATTGAAATGGAAAATCCAACCGCGGGCATCCGCGCCGCCGAGCAGATTCTGGACCAACAGCCCGACAAACTGCTCATCTTTCTGACCGCGCATGAGACGGAGAACATGATTCTCATGTCCATGGGTGCGGGTGCGGTCGATTATATTGTCAAGGGCGTCTCCGACGAGGAGCTTTTGCTTCATATCCGCAAGGCCTGGGCGGGGGAAGCCATGCTGGAAAAACGCATCCAGCACGCGGTGCTCAAGGAATATACCCGCCTGAGGCGCTCGGAGCAGAGCCTGCTGTTTTTTATCAACAACGTTTCCCAGCTGACCCCCACGGAGCGGGCGCTGGTGAGGTATCTGCTGGACGGGAAGAAGATCCGGGAAATCGCGCAGGAGCGCTATGTGGAGCAGGTGACGGTGAAAACCCAGGTCAAAAGCCTTCTGCGCAAATTCGGCTGCTCGCGCACCAAGGAGATCGTCAACATGATCCGCGATCTGAACGTAGAGCATCTGTTCTAAAACATAACGGGAGGAAAAACATGGAGTACTTCAAGATCAGCCGGGAGGAACTGGGACACGGCGCAAAAATCCCGCTCAAGAAGCTGGGGGATTCCGGGGAGGTATTCTACGAGCTGGCGCTGGAAATGCTGGAGCAAATCAAGAAAAACAACGCCCAAGGAACGCGTTCCGTGCTCATCTGTCCGGTGGGGCCGGTGGGCCAGTATCCCATCTTCGTGCGCCTGGTCAACGAGGGCCGCGTCAGCCTCAAAAACACCTGGTTTATCAACATGGACGAATATCTCAGCGATGATGAAACCTGGATCGACAAGGGGCACAAGCTCTCCTTCCGCGGGTTTATGGACCGCGAGGTGTACAGCCGCATCGAACCGGATCTGGTGATGCCGCAAAGCCAGCGGATCTTTCCGGACCCGCAGAACGTGGAGGCTGTGCCCGCCCTCATCAAAAAGCTTGGCGGCGTGGACCTGGCCGTGGGCGGAATCGGCATCAACGGCCATCTGGCCTTTAACGAGGCTCAGGACGAGCTGACGCCGGAGGCGTTTGCCGCGCTGCCTACCCGCGTGCTGTCTATCAGCCGGGAGACCCGTGTGGCCAACGCCATCGGGGACCTGAACGGCGCCATTGACGCCATGCCTGAAAAATGCGTCACCATCGGCATGGCGGAGATCCTCGGCGCCGCCCGCATCCGCATCGGCGTATTCAGGGACTGGCACCGTGCGGTCGTGCGTCAGGCGGCTTACGGGGAGGTTTCGGCCCACTTCCCGGCCACGCTTTTGCAGCGCCATCCCGACGCGGCAATCTACCTGAACCGAAACGCGTCCGAACAACCCTTCTGAGGTGCGGCGAAATGGAAAAAATGCTTTTGAAAAACGCCCTGATTTACCGGGACCATGCCTTCGCTCCGGGCGATGTCCTCTGCTCTCATGGGCGCATCGAGGCCGTCGGTCCCCGCCTGGAGGCGGAGGGCGCACAGACGGTGGACTGCCATGGCCTGCGGCTGGTTCCCGGCTTTATTGACGCGCATACCCACGGCGCGGCCGGGGTGGACGTCAATGCCGCAGACGAGGCAGGCCTGGAAAAAATCGCCGCCTTTTTCGCAAGCCAGGGCACCACGGCCTGGAACGCAAGCGTTCTGACGGATACAGAGGAAACCACCCTGCGCTGTCTGTCCTGCATCTGCGCGGTGCAAAAACGCCGGGGCTATGGCGCGCAGCTTCTGGGCGCGCATCTGGAAGGCCCGTTCCTGGCGCCGGAGTATAAGGGCGCCATGCCTGAGCACCTGCTGAAAAAAGGCAGCGCCGCGCTGCTTCGCCGCTATCAGGAAGCGTTTGAGGGCGTGGTGCGTTACCTGACGGTTTCGCCCGAGGTGGAAGGCGTGCCGGAGATGATCGCGCAAGTCAAAGACGAGGTACCCGTGGCCATCGGTCACTCGGGGGCGGACTACGCCACGGCGATGGAGGCCATCCGCCTGGGCGCGCGGTGCGCCACGCACACCTTTAACGCCATGCGACTGTTCCACCAGCATGAGCCCGCGATCATGGGCGCGGTGATGGAGTCGGACGTGTGGTGCGAGGCCATCTGCGACGGAAGGCATCTCCATCCCGCCTCGGTGCGCCTGCTGCTCAAGTGCAAGGGCTGGGACCGGGTCATGGCCGTGACCGACAGCATCATGGCCGCGGGGCTGCCGGACGGAAACTACCGGCTGGGCGTCAACGACGTGATCGTCAAGGACGGCGACGCCAAGCTCGCCGACACCGGCACGCGCGCCGGCAGCACGCTGACCATGATTCAGGCTTTGCGCAATCTGATCCGCTTTACCGGCCATCCCCTGGAGGACGTGCTGCCCCTGCTGAGCGAAAACCCCGCGGCAGCGCTGAGGTTGGATGACCGCAAGGGAAGGATTCAGCCGGGCCTGGACGCGGACCTGGTTCTGTTGGGAGAAAAGTTGGAAGTTGCCATGACCATCGTGGGCGGGCAGACCGTCTACTGTGCCTCAAAAGAATGAAAGGAGCGCCAAACCATGCCTTTGATCCCCCTTCGTCCCATTCTGGAAGCGACCCAGGGAACGCCCTGCTATGCGCAGGGAGCCTTTAACGTCAATGCCGTGTGTCAGGCCAAGGCCGTCATTGAAGTGCACGAGCAGTTCCGAAGCCCTGCGATTTTGCAGGGAGCGGATCTGGCAAACGCTTTTATGGGCGGACGCACGGACTTTGCCAACGGCACCACCGAGGACAAGATCGCCGGCGCAAGAAACATCGGCGACGCGGTGAAGAAATACGGCTCCGACAGCCCCATCCCCATCGCGCTTCACCTGGACCACGGCCGCAACTTCGAGAGCGTCCGGGCGGCCGTCGACGGCGGCTATACCTCCGTGATGATCGATGGAAGCAGCCTGCCCTTTGAGCAAAACGTCGAGCTGACCCGCGAGGTGGTCAAATATGCCCATCCGCTGGGCGTGAGCGTCGAGGGAGAGCTGGGCGTCCTGGCCGGGGTGGAGGACCACGTGCACGCGGCGTCCTCTACCTATACCAATCCCCTGGACGCTGTGGAATTCATCCGCCGCACCAAGGTGGACGCGCTGGCCATCAGCTACGGCACCATGCACGGCGCCAGCAAGGGCAAGGACGTCAAGCTGCGCAAAGAAATCGCCGTTGCAGTCCGCGAGTGCCTGCTGCATGAAGGGCTGACGGCCTATCTGGTCAGCCATGGCTCCTCCACCGTGCCCCAGTATATCGTCGAGGAGATCAACGCCCTGGGCGGCCGCATCCAGAACGCCTACGGCATCGCCCTGAGCGAGCTCAAGGCGGCCATCCCCTGCGGCATCCGCAAGATCAACGTGGATACCGACATCCGCCTGGCCGTGACGCGCAACCTCAAGGAGCTCTTTGCAAAGTTCCCCGCGCTCAGGCAAAGTGCCTCCATCGGCGGCGTGTACGAGTTGCTTGAGTCCAAGCCCGAGCAGTTTGATCCCCGCGCCTTCCTGCCGCCTCTGATGCGTACCGTGATGTACGGCGAGGTCCCCGATGACGACGTCGCGCAGGTATGCGCCTGCATTGAGCGGGGCGTGAAGGAGGTTGTGGGCATGCTGATCGTGGAATTCGGCAGCGTGGGCAAGGCGCCCAGGGTTGAAATAAGGACCCTGGAGCAGATGGCGGACTTCTACCGCAAGGAGGGGATCTGATGAAACACATCTATCTCAACCTCAAGCGCTTTGACATCTCTGCGGCTCGCGGCGGCGTGAACCGGCTTGCGCCCATGGCGGACTGGGGCGCAAGCATCGTGCGCGGAACGCAGGAGGCGCTGAAGGCCTGGCCTGAGGCGGAATATGTGATGTTTTTTCCCGAGGCGCATCTGCTCGCCGCCGCTGCCGCGCGATGCGAGGGAAGTCCCGTCAAGGTCGGCTGCCAGGGCGTCTATCGCGCAGATACGGCCATTGGCGGGAACTTCGGCGCCTTCACCTCCAACCGCACGGCCAACGCCGCTGCGGAGTTGGGCTGTGAAAGCGCGTTGATCGGCCATTGCGAGGAACGCGGCGACAAGATGGGCGTGCTGGCCCAGGCGGGCGTAACCGGCCAGGCCGCTGCCAATGCGGTCAATGCCCTGCTCAATCAGGAAATCAAGGCGGCGCAGGCCGCGGGGCTGAGCGTGCTGTACTGCATCGGCGAAACCAGCGAGGAGCAGGACAGGTGGCAGGAGGTGCTCGGGCTGCAGCTCGCGCTGGGCCTGGAGGGCGTGGACAAAAGCCGCGTGGTGATCGCCTATGAGCCCATATGGTCCATCGGCCCCGGCAAAACCCCGGCGGGCAGGGAGTATATCACCAAAATCGCCCGCTTTGTCAAGGAGCGGACGGGCGGACTTGCGGTGGTCTACGGCGGCGGGCTGAAGCAGGACAATGCCCAGATGCTGTCTTCCATCCCGGAAATTGATGGCGGCCTCATCGCGCTAACCCGTTTCAGCGGTGAAATCGGCTTCTATCCAGACGAATACCTCCAGATCATCCGAAAGTACCTTGGAAAGTGAGGCGTGTTTTTATGAAGCTGGATTTTGAATACGGTCAGGGCATGATGAGCGCCAATCTGCCGGACACCACCGATGTGTTCATTCCCGGAGAAACGGTGGCAGACCCGCCGTGCCTGCCGCAGGACTGGGATAGCTTGTATGCCGCCACCCTGGAGAGCATCCGCCATCCGATCGGCATGCCTGCCCTTGGGGAGCTGGCGCGGCCAGGCAGCACTGTGGCGATCGTCATTCCCGACATCGTCAAGGGTGGCAACCAGCCCACCAGCCACCGCAAGGTGGCCATCCGCGCCTGCCTGGACGAGCTGTATGCCGCCGGCGTGGAGAAAAAGGACATCCTGCTGCTCTTTTCCAACGGGCTTCATCCCAGGGCAACCGTGCCGGAGATGAAGACCATTCTGGGCGACGCGCTGTTTGACGAGTTCTGGTACACGGGACAGATCACAAGCCATGACAGCGAGGATTATGACCATCTGGTGGATCTTGGCCGCGCGCCCAACGGCGACCACGTCATCATGAACAAATATGTCTATGACGCGGACATTCCGATCCTCATCGGCCACACCCAGGGCAACCCCTATGGCGGCTACTCCGGCGGATACAAGCACTGCGCCACCGGCATCAGCCACTGGCGTTCCATCGCGGCGCATCATGTGCCGCAGGTCATGCACAAGCCGGATTTCGTGCCCGTCTCCACCTCCAGCGAAATGCGTTCCAAGTTCGATACCCAGGGCATGTGGATGGAAGAAAAGATGGGCAAGAAGTTCTTCTGCTGCGACGCTGTGCTGGACACCAAAAGCCGTCAGATTGAAATCAACTCCGGCTATGCCCGGGAAATGCAGCCCGTCAGTTGGAAGACGGCGGACAGGCGCACGTATGTGCACTGGGCGGAAAAGAAGTACGACGTGGTGGTCTTTGGCATGCCCACCAACTTCCATTACGGAAACGGCATGGGTACCAACCCCATCCAGATGATGCAGGCGCTCTCCGCGCAGGTGATCCGCCACAAGCGGGTGCTCAGCGACCGATGCGTATTCATCGTCTCCTCGATTTGCGACGGGTACTTCCATGACGAGCGCTGGCCCTATCTGCGGGAGCTGTATGAGATGTTCCAGCACGACTACATGCAGACCCTGCCGGACATGAACCGCTATGGCGAATACTTCGCCACCAACCAGGAATACATCCGCAAGTACCGCTTCGCCAACGCCTTCCATCCGTTTCATGGCTTCAGCATGATGAGCTGCGGCCATATCGCCGAGATGAACACCAGCGCCATTTACATCGTCGGCGCGCGGGAGCCCGGCATTGCGCGCGGCATGGGCCTTAAGACCCGCGCCACGTTTGAGGAAGCGCTGGAGGACGCCAAAAAGAAATTTGTGGGCGAGAACCCCAACATCCTCGCCCTGCCCAGGACCTTTACCACCGCGGCGGTCCACCTGTGCATGAAGGACCCGGCGCAAAACAGCCATACCCGCGACGGCATCGTCCATCCCTGCGGGGGTTGAAAAAACACGCCCCAGCGTCGAAACGCTTCCACGTCAAGAGGACAGCAAAAAACAGAAGGCTTTTCCGGCCGGCAGCCGCCGCGCTGCCGGCTGCTTTTTGCATTTTGGCATTGCGGATGTTGTGGTCGCAGGTTTTGTGGACTGATGCATGGTATATTTTGGACCAAGATTCTTTTGCTATATAGCCGTGCAGGGAAAGATAATATTCTCCTGATAAAAAACAGGACGTCAAAAATCCTGATTTTAATTGAAATGTGCTATATTCAGAGTCTGCAAGCCTGCTTGAGGATGGCTGAAAGAATTTGAAACGGACGTAAAAAATCTTGTGATAATGGTTTACAATCAAAGAATCTTGTGCTATGCTTTAGGTACAGCCGAAATACACTCCTGCCGAGAAAGGCGGTGCTTTATGTCCGATAAGAAAAATGCATGCGGCGTTGCTTCGGCGCCGGAGAAGAAAAACGCCGGCAAGGCAGCCGTTGCCTTTGGAAACACCATCAGGGACTACAGGCTGAAAGCGCAGATGGATCAGGAACAGGTCGGCCGTGCCTGTGGCCTGACGGCCAATACCGTCAGCAACTGGGAACGCGGCGTGTCACGCCCGGACCTGGCGTTGATCCCGAAGCTGTGCGAGGTGCTGGGCATGCCGCTGGAGGTATTCTTCGGCTTGCCTAGCGCCTCGACGCTGTCCCGCACCGAGCGTCAGATTGTGCGGGATTACCGGCTGATGAGCGAGCCGAACAGGACGCAGCTCGTCAAGATGATCGACGCGATTCTGGAAAGCCAGAGGGCCACCCGGAGAGAGGCGCTGCGAAAAAGCTATATGCATCTGCCCTGTCACGAGGTCGGACTGTCAGCGGGCTTCGGAGGTCCGATGGATGAGGAGCCCGAAACCCACACCGCTTTTGTGCGGGTCAGCCGAAAGGCTCAGCACGCCGATGCAATCTTTCCAGTCAACGGCCGGAGCATGGAACCGGACTACCCGGATGGATCAATGGTTTTCGTCCAACGGGTTGCGGCGGACGAACTGACCTATGGCGATACCATTGCCTGCGTCGTGGCGGGGACCCCCTTTGTCAAGATCTACGAAAAAGACGGCCTGTATTCCGTTAATCACAACTACAAACCCATGCGCATCTGCGACGATGACAATATGCGCCTGATCGGGCGGGTGCTGGGTCCTGTGGCGGAGGAGGACCTGCCTTCCAAGGATGAGACCGACGAGCTTTTCGAGGCGTTTGCTGACGAGCTGTCCGATGTGTGCGGCCGGTAAGGGCTTGGGCAAGCGCTATGAAAGAGAAAGGATGAGGGGGTTCCCATGAAGGAGCATGCGCCTCTCAGGGGCGGCAGGCCGCCGCGCCTGGAAAAGGTCTATGTGAAGGTCAATTCTGATTTTGACGCAACGGGGTACATGCAGCCCCGCTCCATCACCTGGAAGGACGGAAGGACGTTCGCCATCGAGGCCGTAAAGGATTACCGGCCGGCCGGGGTCTACCGCCGGGGCGCGGAGGGAGCCTGCTATACGGTGGTGATCCGGGGCGAGGAACGACACCTCTTTTTTGAATGGACGGACTCGACCTTCGCCAGCCGGATCGCCCGTTGGTATGTGGAGGCGGCGGCGGAAGCAACCTGAGGATGAGAGGGGAGGGAAAGCGCATGACGTCCCGGCAGTACGCCGCCATCGACGCCAAGAGCTTTTATGCGAGCGTGGAATGTGTGGAACGCCATCTCAACCCTTTGACCACCCATCTGGTCGTGGCCGACGAGAGCCGCACGGAAAAGACCATCTGCCTGGCCGTATCCCCTGCGCTGAAGGCGCATAAGGTACCGGGCCGCCCGCGCCTGTTTGAGGTGAACCAACGCATCCGCCAGATCAACCGGGAGCGGCTGTGCGCCGGGATTCGCTCAGGCGCGCTTCGAATCGACCCGGAGAGCGGAGAATACCGTTTTTGCGGCGCTTCGTTTGATGCCGAGGCGCTGGCGGATGATCCGTCGCTGGAATTGTCCTGCATCGTGGCTCCGCCGCGGATGCGGCTGTACGAGGAATACAGCAGCCGGATCTACGCGACCTATCTCAAGTACGTGGCCCCGGAGGATATCATCGTCTATTCCATCGACGAGGTCTTTATCGACGTGACCTGTTACCTGCAAACCTATGGGATGACGGCATATGAGCTGACCATGACCATGGTGCGCGACGTGCTGTACCATACGGGCATCACCGCCACGGCGGGCATCGGAACAAACCTCTACCTGGCCAAGATCGCCATGGACATCGTGGCCAAGAAGGCCACGCCCGACAGGGACGGGGTGCGCATTGCGGAGCTGGACGAAACGAAATACCGCGAGCTTCTCTGGACGCACAGGCCGCTGACGGATTTCTGGCGCATCGGCCCGGGCATATCCGCAAAGCTGGAATCCATGCAGCTCTACACGATGGGGGATGTGGCGAGGGCCTCCCTCATTCCTCTTTGTGAGGAGAGGCTCTACAGGGCGTTTGGCGTCAACGCTGAGCTGATTATCGATCATGCCTGGGGCTGGGAGCCGGTAACGATGGACATCATCAAGCAATATAAACCCTCCGCCAGCAGCATTTCCTCCGGGCAGGTGCTCTCCTGCCCCTACGATTTTGACAAGGGGCGGCTGATCGTGCGGGAGATGACCGAGCTTCTGGTACTGGATCTGGTCAGGCAACATGTGGTCACAAAGCAAATGGTGCTGACCATCGGCTACGACCGGGAAAGCCTGGCGGGGGAGCGGGGGAGGCGGTACCGCGGCCCGGTCATTGAGGATCACTACGGGCGCAAGGTCCCCAAGTACGCGCACGGAACCGGGAATCTCGACCGCTATACCAGTTCCACGCGCGCGGTCATGAAAACCGTCATGGCGCTCTATGACCGCGTGGTGGACCAGAACCTGCTGATTCGGCGGGTCAATATCGCGGCCTGCGGCCTGATTCCCGAGGAGGAGATTCCGCGGGAGCGGGAGGAGCAGCTGGACATGTTTACCGATTACGCGGCGGCAGACCGGGAACGCAGGGCCCGGCAGGCCGCGGAGGAAAAGGAGCGCAGGCTACAGCGGGTCACGCTGGCCCTCCAGGACAAGTTCGGTAAAAACGCCATGCTCAAGGGCATGAACCTGCTGGAAGGCGGTACGACCATCGAGCGAAACGGCCAGATCGGCGGTCATAAGGCGGGTGGGGAATGATGGCGGGAAAGCGAAATCCCTATGAAGATATCCTGCATCTGCCGCACCATAAGGCATCCAACCGGCCGCAGATGAGCCTGCACGACCGGGCGGCCCAATTTTCGCCCTTTGCCGCGCTCAGCGGCTTTGACGGCGTGATCGCCGAAACGGGCCGGCTGACCGGACGCAGAAAAGCGCTGACCGAGGAGGAAAAGGAGCGGCTGAACAGAAAGCTGGCTTTGATTGCCGATAGACTCCGGGAGGGGGATCATCCCCTCGTCACCGTGACCTTTTTTGTTCCCGACGCCCTCAAGGACGGCGGCGAGTACCTGGAATATGCGGGCAGGGTGCGCAAAATCGACCCGGTTGCGGGAATGGTGCAGTTCCTGGCGGAAAACGGCCGTTCCGGGGGCAAAACCATCTCCATGAAGGATATCTGCCGGATCCGCAGGGGAATGGCGGAGGGCGTGGGGGAACGGAAGCAGAAGGCCTGACGGCCCAGCCGCTCCCTGCCGGGAACAGAGGCTTGTCCGCGCGGATCCGTCGCTTGATTTTAAAGGCGGATGATGCTATAATCATGATGTCGTTATCCCTTTTAGTAAGCCAGGAGGGATCTTATGGTGCTGGACAAGACACCCGCCTATGTGCGTGTGTATAATACGTTACGGGGCCGGATTCTGGACGGGGACTACGCGCTGGGCGAGCTTTTGCCGCCGGAGCCGGAGCTGGAAAAGCAGTTCCTCGTCAGCCGCACAACGGTCAGAAAGGCCGTGGAGCTGCTTTCGCGCGAAGGCCTGGTGGAGGCAAAGCAGGGCCGCGGTACGCGGGTTCTGGATTACCATACCACGCAGAACATCAATGTGGTATCCTCCCTTTCCGAAACACTGGAGCGCAAGGGCTGCAAGGTTTATTGCAAGAACATGTATATTGACACCGTTCCCGCCTCCTCGCGCGTGGCGGGCGAATTGCACATTCAGCCCGGCGACCCGGTCATCCTCATCCAGCGCCTGCAAATCGCGGATGATTTGCCCATTGCCATCTTTAAAAACTACCTGATTCCCGACCTCGTGCCCGGCATCCAGAGCTATTCGGGGAAGTTCTCCCGGCTTTACGATTTCCTGGAGGAACAGTACGGGCTGTTGATTGATGCGGCGCGTGATCGCATCTCCGCCCGCTCGGCCACATTTGAGGAGGCCTCAATGCTGGATGTGCCGATGGGCACGGCGCTGATTTATCTGGTGCGCGTATGCTACAGCGGCGGGCGCATCGTGGGCTCGGACCACTGTCGCATTTTAGGCAGCCGCTATGAATTTGAGGTGCAGATGACAGGACGGCGTCCCAAAGCATAATAACATCATGATCTTTTTCTTCCCCCGCCCTTGAGGCGGGGTTGTTTTTTATGAAAAATACGGTTGATTCGGCGAAAAATCAACCCGAAAAGAAATTTTGCAATACCTATTGACACGTAAACATAATGACATTATAATGTAAATATGATTTGGGGATAACGAACGGAGGGACCATTTCATGAATACTGCGGAGATCCTTGAAACCATCCATCGCCGGGTGGACATCAGCGGTGTGCGCGCGGACGTAAGCATGGAGGAACTGCGTAAAATTGCTGCGGCAGCCAAGCACTACCGCTTTATCTGCGCTTTTGCGCTTCCCTGCTTTACCCCATACCTTCTGAGCTTTCTCAGGGACGAGCCGGATATCCATGTGGGCGCCACCATCGGCTTCCCCTCCGGAGCGGACACCACGTTTCTTAAGGTGGCCAGCGCCAAGGAACAAATCGCCATGGGCGTGGACGAGCTGGACATGGTCATCAACATCGGCGCGGCCAAGAGCGGACGCTTCGATCTGGTGGAAAGCGACATTCGGGCCGTGGTCGAGGCGGCGGAGGGCCGCTTCCCGGTCAAGAGTATTCTGGAGGTCGCCTACCTGACGGACGATGAAATCCGCAAGGCCAGCGAGGCGGCGGTGCGCGCGGGCGTGAGCTACGTCAAGACCGGCACCGGCTGGGCCGGCAAGCCCACCACGGTGGACACCATCCGCCTGATTAAGAGCACCATCGGGGACGCGGCAAAGATCAAGGCCGCGGGCGGCGTGCGCACGCTGGACACGATGCTGGAGATGATCCAGGCCGGGTGCGACCGCTTCGGCATCGGCCTGCGCTCCATCATGGCCATCATGAAGGAAGTGGATGCCCGCCTGGGACGCAAGGATGATTTCTCGCTGGAAAGCTGTGAAAACGATCTGTACTGACTCCGGGCAAGGAGGCACAAAAGATGGCTTACATCCTTTCTTAACGATCTGGGCGCCGGCGGCACCAAGGCGTCGCTGTACGACGAGGCGGGCCGTTCCCTGGCCAGCACCTTTGTTTCCTGCGACACCCTCTATCCGCGCGAGCAGTGGCATGAACAGCGCCCGGACGACTGGTGGCGTTCGGTGGTGGAAAGCACGCAGTCGCTACTGAGCAGCGCTCCCGTGGACCGCAGCGAGATCGCCTGCCTGGCCGTCTCAGGGCACAGCCTCGGCGTCACGCCCGTGGACGCGCAGGGCAAGCTGCTGACCGAGACCACGCCCATCTGGTCGGACGGACGGGCGGACGCGCAGGCGCGCCGGTTTTTTGAAAGCGTAGACGAGCGCACCTGGTACCTGACGACCGGCAACGGCTTTCCGGCCGCCAACTATGGCATTTTCAAAATCATGTGGCTGCGGGATGAATATCCCGATATCTATGCGCGCACGGCGTGCTTCCTGGGCACCAAGGACTATGTGAACCTGCGCATGACCGGCGCGATGGTGACCGACCACAGCTATGCGTCCGGCAGCGGCGTCTACAGCCTGCGCGACCGGCGCTATGTGGATGAGTATATCGCCGCCTCCAAGGTGGATGCGGCCAAGCTGCCGCGCATCGTGGAGTCGGCTGAGGTCATCGGCACCCTCACATCGGAGGCCGCCCGCCTGATGGGCCTTCCCCAGGGCGTGCGCGTGGCCGCCGGTGGCGTGGACAACGCCTGCATCGGAGCACATGCGATCTGCGGCTTTTGTGCTGCCTTTGCCGGAATGATTATGCTGGCCAACCTCGGTACCGGCGAGCCCGCCTCTGGCAACGGCTATGAGCTGGATGCCATCGCCGCGGCTGCCATCGGAGGCACGCGTATGTCGGGCGGCAAAGGCACGGTGCTGGGGACCTTCCTGGGCGCGCTGCTGCTGGCGGCGCTGAAAATCGGCATGATTGTCATCGGTGTCCAGTCCTTCTGGCAGTTTATCGTCACCGGCATCATCATCGTTATCGCGGCCTACTTTGAGACCATCCAGGACAAGCTGGCAGCGATGATGTTCCAGCGCAGCAGCGCTTCGGCTGTTGCCAAATAATCTCCCGCTGCGACGGGGCGGCGGTTTGCCTGTCAAATTGCCGCCCCTTGGATGGAGGCGTGAAGGATGAAGGAAAACCATGTTGTGGTGATCGGCAGCCTCAATTACGATGTGTTTCTCAGGGTCGGCGCTATGCCGAAGGTGGGGGAGACGTATCCGGCGGAAGGCATGGCCGTAAGCGGAGGGGGAAAGGGCGCCAATCAGGCGGTCCAGTGTGCCAAGCTGGGCCTTAGGACCTATATGGCAGGCGCAGTTGGCAATGACGCCATGGGCGATTTCCTGCTCTCCGGCCTTCGGGAATACGGCGTGGACACCTCCTGCATCCGGCGAAGCGACGCGGGCAGCGGCTTTTCGCCCGTGCACGTGATGCCGGGCGGAAAGGTCTTTGGCACCATCTATCATGGCGCGAACTTTGACATTTCTCCTGCCGATGTGGACCACCTGATGCCGCTTGTGCAGGATGCCTTTGCATTGATGCTCCAGTTGGAAATTCCGCCTGAGACCGTTTGCTACGCCATCCGCAGGGCGCACGCGGCGGGTACACCCGTGATCCTCAATGCAGCACCCGCCTGTCCCCTGCCTGAGGATGTCCTGGGTTTGTGCCATACGTTCATGGCTAACGAGGTGGAAGCTTCCTTTTATACCGGCACGGTCATCGAAACGCCGCAGCAGGCGATGGATGCCATTCGGCCTTTCTGCGCCCGGCACGGTATTCGCGCCATCTTCACCCTTGGCGCCCAAGGGGCGGCAGCCTGTGATGGAGGTCAGGCCAGGCTGATTCCGCCCGTTCCGGCACAGGCCGTGGAAAGCACCGGCGCGGGTGACTCCTTTGCCGGGGGCTTTGTCAAGGCGCTTCATGCCGGAAGGGATTTCTTTTCGGCAGCGTCCTTCGCCGCGGCCTGCGGGGCCGTGACGGTGTCCAAGGTGGGCTGTCAGAATTCCATGCCCTTTTTGAGTGAAATGGTCACAATTCTTGAAAAATTATAAAAAAACTTGCAAATCTTCCTCATCCCACGATATAATTTAAAAAAACGTGAAGGTCGTGAGCTGATGATTCCCTACGAACGGCGTAAGCGGATGCTGGAAGAACTGAACAAAAAAGAAATTGTGGACCTGGATGAACTGGTGGCGGCTCTCAAAACGGTATCGCAGTCCACCGTGCGCCGCGACTTAAAGATCCTCAGTGATGAAGGACAGGTTATCCTGCTGCGCGGTGGCGGCGTCAAGCTCAAGCGCGGTTCGTCGGATACGCCGGTAAACTCGCGCAGCATCATCAACGTCAAGGAAAAGGATGCCATCGCCAGGTGCGCCGCGGAACTGGTCAGGGACGGGGAGGTCATTTACATCGACTCGGGCTCCACCACCCTGCACATGATTAAGTACCTGCGCACCAAGCGTATCACGGTGGTGACCACCAATACCATTTTGCTCAATGAGCTGGAGGGCTGCCGGCTGGAATGTATTGTTCTGGGCGGACAGGTCAACAAGGCCACGGCCTCCATCATCGGCCCCATCACGGACAACCTGCTTCGCGAGATGCATTTTGATAAAGCCTTTATCGGCGCTTCGGGCTATGACGTGGTGGCGGGCATCAACACCCCCGATTATCAGGAGGCAAACAAAAAACGCATTGTCAAGGCCAACAGCCGGGAAAGTTATCTGTTGGCCGACAGCTCCAAGGAAGGCAAGGTGACCATGTGCACCGCCTTTGAGCTGGGCGAGATTACCTTGATAACCGAGAAGATCAGTGAGAACATGTCAAAATACGTGCGGTTTATCCTCGCGCAATAGCGGGGAGACCGCAGCGGCGAAAGAGGAAAAAGCATGAAGGACGGTTACATTCTGGGCCTGGATGTGGGTGGGACCCACATTCGCATGGGGATGGTGGATCGCGCACTCAGGGCGCACGGGGTGGAGGTGACCTCATCCCGAAGCCTGTTTCACGAGCCGGACCCCCTTGCGGCGCTGGCGCAGGTCATCAGAGGCTATCTGGAGGCCGCCCCCTGCCGCCCGGCTCTGGTGTGTGCCGGCCTGCCTGCCGTGCTGGATGCGGAGCGCAGGCGAGTGCAGTCGGCAACCAATTTCCCCGGCCTGGCGGGCCGTGATGTGGTGGAGACGCTTGAAAGGCTGCTTGACATGCCGGTGCGAATCGAGCATGATGCCTACTATCTGCTGGCTTATGACATCATGGCCAGCGGCCTTGCCAACGAGGGCGTGATGCTGGGATTCTACTTTGGCACCGGCATGGGTAACGCCATGTATATTGACGGAAAGCCTTATACCGGCCGAAACGGTGCCGCCTGTGAGATCGGCCATATGCCAGTCCCCCTGGGCCGGCGTCCCTGTAGCTGCGGAAATGTCGGATGCATCGAGATGTACTGCTGCGGCAAGGCTTTTGAAGAGCTGGCACGCACCTCCTTCCCCGGCGAACCGCTTTCCGGGCTCTTTGCGCGGCATGCCGGCCACCCGAAGCTGGTCGAATTTGTCCGCATGATGGCCGCGGTCATTGCCGCCGAAGTTAACATCATGGACCCCCGAGCCGTATTTATCGGCGGCGGACTGGTGCATATGGAGGGCTTTCCCCGCCAGACGCTGGTGCAGTATGTGCTTGACAATACGCGCAAGCCCTATCCTGCGGCAAATTTGGACTGCCGCTTCTCCTCCTCCGACCCGCAAAGCGGCATCATCGGCGCCGCAATCGAAGGGTGGCGCCTCCTCTAAGCGAAAGGCAGGCGATTATTGCGGGGCGCGTCGAAGCAGGTTTTCCAAAGGCCGCCGCGAGGAAAGACATACCGGCTCAAAAACAACGAAAAACGACTGTATTGGCGACAGGGAAAAGAAGCGGACAATTCGCGCACGAGGTCCGACGTTCCTTTGCCGGTTCATTCCGGCAGACGTTTGGCCTCGCGCTTTTTTGTCACAAAAGAGGCAGCCGCTTTTCTTACGCCGTGCGTCCTCACGAGTACGTGTGCGATGTAGGTTTGTTAAACATCTTGGACAGAGGGGGGTGTGGACAGAAAGTTGGACAAGTCATACGGCGCATCCAAGACGCTGTCTATATTCTATAAGGCTGAGTCCGCCTAATGACAGCTTGATGCGAGTTATACCAATTGATATAGTCATCAAGTTCTTGGGCAAAACCGTCTGGTGAGACTCCTATCCATGAGCGTGCATAAAACATTTCGTTTTTTTATCTGCCAAAGAAGCCTTCACAGGCTGCATTATCAGGAGAACATCCCCTTTTTAGACATGGATCGGGTAAGTCCAGCTTCCCTCATCCGTTCAATCCATCCGGGCCATCGGTAATGGCCTCCTCTGTCTGAATGTACCGTCGGATAACAGCCATCTGGCAACTCGGCAATCACCCATCAAACCTAGGG
>CALVKX010000008.1 GCA_944333375.1 uncultured Eubacteriales bacterium | reverse complement strand
CCGCGCCGCCGCGCCGGAGAGGCGCCCATCCGCGGGGAAGGGAGGGCGTCGGCGGTGAACCCAGCCGAATACAGGGGCGACGATGCCCCCGCGCCCCAATGGCGGCGGGAGCTTCTGGCCAGATGAAAATGGGCGGACCGCAATCGGTCCGCCCATCGGCGTATGCAGTTACTCCTTTACGGCGCTGAGCAGCTCCGCGGGAGCGAAGGGGAAGCGGAGCACGCCGGCGATCTCGCCCGCGATCTCGCCCGGCTGGATGAAAAAGACCACGTTTCCGTCCCCGTCCAGGTAGAAGTCGGATTCCGGGCTGAAAGCGCCGCGGACCTGCTCCTGCGTAAGGCCGTCCAGATAATCCCCGTCGGCGTTCTGGCTGTCGCGCTCCACGATGCACCATACCAGGTCGTAGGCCAGGCGCTCCGCCACGCTTTCGCCGTCGCTGAGCTCGTCGCCCTCCTCCTCCAGCCCAAGCACCTGCGAAAGGCTCACCGGCTGGCCGGCGTAGAGGCCGTCCCGCGCAAAGGTATCGGCGGACAGGCTCACGCTCTCGCCACCCCCGCCAAACGTGGTGGAGGTGAGCACAACGCTCACATAGCGGCTGGAATTGTGCTCGATTTCAAAGCCGATCAGCGCGTCCACAGGCTCTGTCAGGTTTTCCATATCCTTGGAAAGCGCCTGGTAATAGGCGTTAATGGCTTCGTCTGTTTCCTTCTCCGCCTGGAACTGGGGGTAGCTGTACCTTAGCGTACAGGCCTGCCCGAAGCTGTCCGCTGGCCAGGCGTGCTCGCCGGTAAGCGGCTGGGCCTGCGCCAGGCCGCTTTGTTCCTCCATCGCCTCGCCCTGCGCGGCCGCGCAGGCGAGCGCCAGACACAGCGCCATAACAACCGCGGCCGCTCGCTTCATCATTTGGACGCTCCTTTGCTCAGCCCTGATAGAGCTCGTTGGCGACGAAGCTGTTCTCAAGGTACGAGGTGTACATGCTGTACTGGCTCATCAGCGTGGTCAGGAAGCGCAGCTCCGCGCGGTAGATGTAGCGGTCGGTCACGATGTAGACCTCAAAGACGTAGTAGCCGTCCTCGGTGGTATAGGCCACCGTGCCGTACTGGGATTCCTCGTTGATGGTCGAGGTGCTGCCGGTGATTCCGTTGGCGATGATGCCGACATAATCGGTCAGGTTGGCGCCGTTGGTGTTGTCGATGCGCTTGGCCGAGAAGCTCGCGCTCCCGTCCGGCAGAGCGGCGGAAACGCCGTCATCGCTCTCCACCAGCAGATCGTCGGTGAACACCGAGGGATAGAGCAGCGTGAAGCCCAGATGGCTCTCATACTCCACGGCGATCTGATCGAAATAGCCCTGCATGGCGTCCTCCAGCGCAAGGTCGGTGCCCACGGAGAAGCCCATCAGGCGGAAGCCGTTGAGCGCGGTCGCGTCGCTCTGGAAGGTGAACACCGCGCGCTCCAGCCACTGAATCCTGCTGTAATCCGCCTCGCTCATCTGGCGCATAGGCTTGTCCGCGAGGTAGATCTCGCCGATGATCTGCACCGTGGCGCTGTCCGCGCCGCTGTTGACGGTGACGGGATGGAAGCCGATGAAGCCGTTGATGTCATCGGTCATCACCACGGGCTCAAGCTGCGGGATCTGCGCGGCAAAGATCTTGCCAAGCAGCTCGGCCTGGGCATTGGTGTCACCCAGCATCGCGGAGGTGATGCCCACCTCGGCGCCATAGGTCTGTCCTACTTTGAAAAATGCGTCGGTAAAGGAAACGGTCAACACGCCGTCCGCGCCGGGAACGCTCTCGGGCGCGTTGGGGGAATACTGCGAGGCCGCGCTCACCAGGTCCATCAGCGGGATCAGCGCCTCAAAGTCCGCCACATTCTGAGCCGTCTCAGCCACGGCACCCGTGCCAACAGCCAGCGCCAGGCACAGGGCCGCCGCCAGGGAGATCACCTTCCGTACGGTGCGATTCATCATTTTGGTCATCCTCCTCCATGTCATGCAAATCGGCTTTCCTCGCCGGTTCGGTACGCTGATATAACGCGCGAGCGTGGATGATTCATCCACGTTTCGCAATATATTCCGCGGCGCTGATGGCGGCCACGTTTCCCTCGCCCACTGCCTTGGGCACCTGCAGGGGTTTTCCGGTGCAGTCCCCCGCCGCGAACACGCCGGGAATGTTGGTGCACATCCCCCTGTCCACGGGGATGTAGCTGCCCTCCGTCCTCAGATCCGCCAGCAGCATGGACAGCGCAACCGCCGCGCGGAAGATAAAAATGCCGTCATATCGACGCTCTCCCTGATCCGTCTCAAGAACCAGGGCCTCGCCGTCGCGCGAAATGGCCCGCGGCTTTTCCTCCATAAGCCTGATCCGTGCGTCAAGGCCGGTGCGGTCGTGTCCCTTGAGCGAGTAGTAGTCCACCTCGCCCGCCAGGCCGGCCAGAAAGGCGCTTTCCTCCACCCCCTGAGCGCATCCCGAGAGCACCGCGATGCGCTTTCCGCGGTAGAACATGCCATCGCACGTGGCGCAGTAGCTCACGCCCCGTCCGACCTGTTCCTCCTCGCCGGGCAGCAGCGCGGGACGGGCGGCGCCCATGGCCAGGACCACGGTCCGCGCTTCCAGCACGTCGTTTTCCACCAGGAGCATGAAGCCGTTTCCCGAGGGCATGATCTGCCGGACCATCCCCGCTCGCTCCTCAGCGCCCAGGCCGAGCGCCTGGCTGCGGAAGCTCTCCAGCATGCTCTCCCCCGACGCCTGCGGCATACCGGGATAGTTGTCAATGCGCTCGGCTGCCCTGAGAAAACCCGCATCATTCGCGGGCGCAATGACCGTCGCCGTGAGGCCGCGCATCCGTGCGGTCATGGCGCAGGACCAGCCTGCCGGACCCTTTCCAACGATTGCAATATCTGTCATTCCAGCCTCCCGCGGCATGGCGTCCAACAATCCTATGCCTTCGTAAAGTATATCAAAACCATTACCAAAACACAAGGGTTTTCTAACAAATGTCACAGTTGTGTTACAAAATCTCTTATTTTTCTCAAAAAAGAACGGCCGCCTCACGTCCCGAGGCGGCCGATCGGATGCCTGTTTTCAGATACTGCTCTATTCCAGCGAAGCGAACATCAGCAGCTCAAAGCAGGGATAGCTTTCGTTATCGTCCTCCTCGCCCTCCACGCCCGTGCTCAGGGACATGCCTGCGCAGGTGCCGTACATCATCACGCGCTCATCGACCTGGAAGGAAGGCGCCTCGTCGGAGGTGACGAGAATGATGTTGCTGTACTCGCTGTTTTTGCGGTTGAGCGCCATGCGGATGATGTAGACGTCCCCGCTCTGGCTGATATCGGTGATGTAGGCCTTGTAGTCCATGATGCGGCCTTCGTACTCCTGCATCTTGCTGACCAGCTGGCTGTAGGAGGGCGAGATGGCCTGCTTGTTCAGGTAATCCATCATGTCTTCCTGTGTCCACTTGCGATTAAAGTTGAAGGTGAAGCGGCGGTCGGCGAGGTCCTTTTTGCTGAACACCAGCACCGCCTCATAGCTTCCCTCCTCCTCAACATCCAGCGAAAAGCTGAATTTTCCGGCGCTGGTGACCTTCTTGGACAGCACGTCCTCGCCGTTCAAAAAGACCTGAATACTGGCGCTGGGCTCGGCGGTTCCGGCAAACTCGATCTCATCCTGAGAGGCGGTCGTCCCGGGCTTGGTGGTGAAGTTGACGGTAAGCAGCGTGCGTTGATAGGTGACGGGATAGGCCAGCTCCACGACCTCCTCGCCCTGGTATTCGCCCGTGATGGTGATGAGGAACACCCCCTCGCGGGGCAGGCGGATGGGCAGGGAGAATTTCCCGTTCTTGCCTACGGTCGCCTCGGTCACGATGGGCTCGGGATAGCTCAGGCCCATCACCACGGCTGTCAGGGACACGCCTTCGGAAGCGGTGCCCTCGATTTCAAAATCCTGCTCGTTGGTTTCCACGGGCGGTTCGTCGGAGATGTTGATCCTGGCACTGGCCCGCGGCGGCATGGGCAGAACTTCCACAAAGGTGAAGGTCTCCCAGATCTTGTTGAGGTTGTTGTTGTCCTTGTTGGTCACGGAGCGTCCGTAGATCTGCATGTCGAAATCGATCTCATAGCCGTTGCGGATGGTTCGGCGCATCAGGCCACGATAGAGGATCTCCCCGTTGTCACGGCGGGTGTAGCGAAGCACCAGAAAGCGCCCGTTGTCGGTATTTTTCCACTCCGAGGTGGTAAATTCGTAGCCCTCGTATTCATTTTTGGGATAGTGGCTGGTGCGGTAGGTGCCGCGCACATCGGTGGTCTGCTCGTTGACGTCAAAGATGGAGGCGGAGCGGTCGTTCTGCACGGCGCGCAGCTCAAAGCAGGCGTCGTTTTCCTCCGTCCAGGCCTGCAGGAGCACGCCACGGCTGAGAAAATCGTTGGCGGTCTCCTCCGTGGACGAGCCGCGCGCCTCCAGCCAGTCGGCATAATCCGCAAGGTTGGCTGCGGTAAGGACAATGTAGCCCTCCGGCATCTCCATGGTGGCATAGAGCTCGTCAAATACGTAGGTTTCCGCCAGGGCCGGCACACCGATCAGCATAAGCAGGAACAAAAGCAGACACAGGATCGCCTTTCGCATGACATCACATCCTTAACAACAAGCACAGCATATTGCTTAAGGCCCCGGACACAACACGCCGTCCCGGGCGAATTGCTTTTCTTATTGTAGCACAAAGCCGCCAAGCAGGCAACCGAGCTCAGGAGAGATTTTACATTTTCCCCTCCCGCCGCTCCCGCGCCGAGCGCGAAAAATGATTTTTGGGGGAGCAACCTTTCCCGGCTCTGGCACGTCTAAAAAGACAAAGGGATCGGACGTGAAGAAAAACGGCGCCTTCTTCCGCCTCCCCGCTTTGAACGCAAGGAAGGATCTGCCATGCTGCCCTGTCTGACCGGAATTTTGCTCATTGCCGGCCTGCTTGCCCTCGTCTGGGGCGTGATGGGCCTGTTCAGCCTGTCGCTTGCCGCACAGATCAGTTCGGAGAATACATCACTTTCCCATTCTCTGCACACACTAGCCTCCGTACAGAATAGCGGAGGTTTGCCTGATGCATTGGATCATATCGGCGGCCGGACTGGCGATCTTATTTCTGCTGGCATGGGGAGCGCACCGGCCCGCGCCCCTGAGCTACCGGGACGCGACCCTGGATGATGCCCTGCCCGGACATCTTAAGGCGCTCGCCTCGGAGACGGAGGGGCGGGGCCGCACGCGCATCCGCATGCCAAGGAGGCTTTTGAAATCTTTGGAGGCGCCGGTGCGGTTTTTAAACGCCCTTCCCTCGCAGGATCTGCTGCCGGCCGCGCGCTGGCTATGCGACAACGGACGCTTTTTGCAGGAGGAGATCGCCTCGCTGCGCCTGGCGCTGGAGGGGACGCCGCGCCTGCCCCGTTCAAATGCGGGCATCCCCCGTGTGTGCCTGTTTGCCCGTGAGCTCATGGGCCACAGCGCGGCCGCCTTCGACCGCGAGCGCTTTGAGCGGGCGGTGGAGGCCTGGCAGAACGTGTCGCCCTTTGCCGTGCAGGAGATCGACTGCCTGCCGCTGGCGCTTCGTCTGACGCTTCTGGAGCTCCTGTGCGCAAGCGCCCGTCAGTGCATGCGCGAGCAGCGCTACCGCATGTGCGCCGTGCGCGTGGAACGGCTTTTGCGCCATGGGCGCGAGCGTCAGGCCATGCGCCTGTTCAGGCGAAGCGAGCACGAGTCCGCCTTTCTGGAGCGCCTGCTCTCCCAGGTCCGCGCCGGCGAGGAAGCGGGAAGGGTTCTGTGGCTGGACCGCTATTTTGACCAGCACGGCCTGTCCGCCGACGACCTGGCGCACGCCGAGCATGCCCACCAGACCGAAAGCTGCCTGTGGGTCAGCAACGCCGTCACCTCCCTGCGCGCGATCGGCCGCACGCCCTGGCAGCGCGTGCTGGAAGCGATCAGCCCCGTGCACCGGGCGCTTTCGGACGATCCCGTCTACCGCGGCATGGATGAGGAAAGCCGTGCCTACTACCGCGGGCAGGCGGCCCGCATCGCCCTGTGGAGCGCCCAACCCGAGCTGTCGGTGTGCGCCTCCGCGCTCTCGCTGGCGCGGGGAGCCGGAGAGGGGGTGCGGGGGCATGTGGGCTACTATCTCATGGACGACGGCCTTCGCCAGCTCCTGCGCTATCTCCGCGCCCCGCGCTTTCCGGGCCGCGCGCGGCTGTTTTTTTCCGCGCGGGCCTGCGGACTGATGCGCCTGGGAAGCTGGGGCGCTTTTTTTGCCCTGACCGCCGCCGCCTGGGCGCTGGGGCTTCCCGCATTTCTCTCCCCCGCTTTCGCGGCCGTCTTTCTCTATACCCTCCAGCAGGCCGTCATCGCCGTTCTCCTGCGGCGCCTCCACCCCCGCATGGTCCCCCGCATGGAGGTAAAGGCGCTGGACGAGGCCACCCGGACGCTCGTGGTGTGCCCCACCATGCTCATGGACGCCCGGCACGCGATCTCCATGGTCAAGCACCTTTCCGTGCTTCATCAGGCCAACCCCGACGAGCATCTGCACTTTATGCTCCTGGGGGATTTTCAGGACAGCCTGACCGGCGCGCTCGCGGGGGACGGCGAGATCGTCTCCGCCGCTTCCCAGGCCGTGCGCGCGCTGTGCGAGGACACGGGCCATCCCTTTTTCTATCTGCAACGTGAGCGCGTCTTTTCCGCCCGCGACCACATCTACATGAGCCGGGAGCGCAAGCGCGGAAGCCTGGAGACGCTTCTGCGCCTGATCGACGGGCGGGCCGTGGAGGACGGCTTCGCCTACGCCTCCGTGCCCCTGGAGAGCCTCAGGGGACGCTACCGCTATGTCATCACCCTGGACAGCGACACCATCCTGCCGCCCGGCAGCGCGCTGCGGCTGGTGGGCGGCATGCTCCATCCCCTGCAAAAGCGGCAGGAGCTGCTGGGCCGCATGCGGGGCGTCAGCGTCCTTCAGCCGCGCATGGAGATCGCCCCGCACACCGTGGGAAGCCGCCTTTCGCTCTATCTGGGCGGCCGCGGCGGAGCGGACCCCTACAATGCCCTCAGCGCCGATCTGTGGCAGGATCTGTACCGCCGGGGGACGTTCATGGGCAAGGGCATCATCGACCCCGCGCCCTTTCTGGACGCGACCGTGGACCATGTCCTTCCCGGGTGCGTGCTCAGCCACGACCTTCTGGAAGGGGAGCTGGCCGGGTGCGCCATGGCAAGCGACATCACCCTTTACGACGGAAATCCCAAGGCGCTGCGGGGCTTTCTCTACCGCCTGCACCGCTGGACGCGCGGCGACTGGCAGCTGCTGCCCTACGTGCTTTTCCTCTTTCCGCGCCATCAGCGCCCGCCCCGGCGTGCGCTGGATTCCATCGGCCGCCACAAGATCTGGCAAAACCTGCTTCGCAGCCTCGTCGCGCCCCTGCGCGTGCTGCTGGTCGCCTGGGGCGCGCTCTCGGGGCAAACCTGGCTGGTGCTGTGCGCGCTCATCCTGCCCGAGCTCCCCTATGCTTTGCCCGCAGGCTTGCGCGGCCTGCCGCCGCTTCTGGTGCGGCTGGCGGTCCTGCCCTGCGAAGCGGGGATGGCGGCGGACGCCATTGCCCGAACGCTGTACCGTCTCTGGTTCAGCCGCCGTCAGCTCCTGGCATGGACCACCGCGGCGCAGCTTGCCAGGCCGTCCGCCCGTCCGCCGATGCTGTTTTTCTATCTGAACATGTTTGCCGGGGCGGCCGTGGCCGGGCTTTCGCTCCTGCCCGGCGGCGCCGTGGCCGCGGGGATGGCCGCCGGCGCGCTCTGGGCCGCCTTTCCCTTCGTTCTGCCCTTTCTGGAGCAGCCCTGCGATCCCGCGCCCCGGCCCACGGAGTACATGCGCGAGGTGCTGGGCCGCGTGGCGAAGGAAACCCTCACCTTCTTTGAGACGGCCATGACCGACGACGACCATGCCCTGCCGCCCGACAACGTGCAGATCGAGCCCAACAAGGGCATCTCGCACCGCACCTCCCCCACCAACATCGGCCTGTACCTGTGCGCGCTCATCGCCTCGGAACGCCTCCGGCTGCTTTCCCCGGACGAGATGGCGCAGCGCATGGAGCAGACCCTCGCCACCCTGGAGGCGCTGCCCAAATGGGAAGGGCATCTCTACAACTGGTATGACACGCGCACGCTGGAGCCGCTGGAGCCGCGCTTCGTGTCCTCGGTGGACAGCGGCAACCTCGCCGCCTGCCTGCTGACCTGCGCCCAGGGGATTCGGGTGCTTTTGCCCGAGCTCAGCGCAGCCTATCACCGCCTCGCCGCCCGCCTGGACGCGCTGGCGCAGGCCATGCGCTTTTCCGCGCTCTTTGACGCCGAGGCGGAGCTGTTTCGCATCGGCGTTCATCCCCAGGACGGCTCGCCTTCCGCGGGTCATTACGATCTGCTGGCCAGCGAATCCC
This sequence comes from uncultured Eubacteriales bacterium, assembly GCA_944333375.1. Next base: position 13,639 of record CALVKX010000008.1, on the reverse strand, counting down.
GGCTTTTGAGCTTTGTGGCCATCATGCTGCGCCAGGTCCCGCTGCGGCACTGGTACCGCCTGGGCCGGATGTACACGCGCCTGCAGGGCGGACAGACGCTCATCAGCTATAGCGGCACCATGTTTGAATACCTCATGCCGCTCCTCTTTCAGCCCCTGGTCAGCGGCACCATGCTCAGCGGCGTCTGTCGCGCCGCCGTCCGCGCCCAGGAACGCCGCCGCCGCGGGGGCGTGTTCGGTGTGAGCGAAAGCGGCTATTACGCCTTTGATCCCAATCTCTATTATCTCTACAAGGCCTTCGGGCTGCCCCGGCTGTCGCTGGACCCAAAGCAGAGCTGCGAGGTCATCGCGCCCTACGCCACGTTTCTGGCCCTCGCCGTGGATCTCAGGGGAGCGTTCCAAAACCTGCTCAGGCTGCAAACCCTGGGCATGGAAGGTCCGCTGGGGCTGTTTGAGGCCGCCGACTTTTCCCCGGAGCGCACCGGCGGCCAACCGATGCGCATCGTGCGCAGCCACATGGCGCATCATCAGGGGATGATCCTGCTGGCCGTATGCAACGCCCTGGAGGATGGCTATATCGCCAGGCTGTTTTCCGAGCTTCCGCGCGCGCAGGCCTACCGCCTGCTGCTGGAGGAAAAGGCCTGCCGGGCGCGCGGGCTCATCCGCCGTCCCCTGCGCCGCACGGCGCGCGAGCCCGTCTCCCCCGCCGCCAGCGCGCAGCGGGCGGCCGAGCCGATGCGCTTTCCCATCGACGCGCACCTCCTGCACGGTGCGGGAACCACCTGGCTCATCGACGCCCAGGGCGGAGGATATCTCAGCCGCAACGGCATCATGCTCACCCGCTTCTTTGAAAGCTGCCGCCTGCCCGGCGGCATGCGCTTCTATCTTCGTGACTCGCAGAGCGGGGCCTATTGGAACGCATCCGACCCGGGGCTGTCCCAGACGGTGAGCTTTGAGACGGCGCAGGCGGTGTTCTCCCACGAGCGCTTCCAGGTGGAAAGCGAGCTGCGCCTGTTCGTCAACCCGCTGGACGGCGCCGCCCTGGCCTGCCTGACGCTCAAGAACCGCAGCGGCATGGAGCGCATGATGGAGGTGTGCAGCTATCTGGAGCCCGCCCTCGCGCCCCGGCGCGACGACGAGGCGCATCCCGCCTTTCAGAACCTGTTCATCCGCACGGGCCGGCTCGGGAAATACGGCGTTGCCGCGATGCGGCGGCCGCGGGGGCCCGCGGAGGGGACGCGGCGGCTGTGGCATCTGATGGCCACGGACGCAAGCCTCACCGTCATGCGCGTTCAGACCGACCGCACGGCCTTTCTGGGCCGCGGGCGCACCTTCTATGCGCCGCGTGCGCTGGAGCTGCCCATCAGCGCCGTGGCGGACACGGTCGGCGACATGATCGAGCCCTGTCTGAGCCTGCGCGCGCAGTTCGTGCTTCCACCCGGCGGCAGGCTGCAATTCGTCTTCTCAACGCATCTTGCGGGTGAGGGCGAAGCGCCCGGTGCCTTTCTGGAGCGCTACGGACAGATCGACGGCGCTCTGCGCGCCTACGGCCCGGCCCTCACGCGTGGCCTGGTGACGGCGCGCTATCTGGGCCTGTCGGCGGGCATGCTCAACGCCGTCTCCCGCCTGGTAGGCGCCCTGTGCTATACCGGTCAGCCCTTCCAGTTCCGCTGGGCGGCGGAAAACGTGCTCCCGCCCGACGCGCTGTGGAGCATGGGCATCAGCGGCGATCTGCCCATCCTGCTGGTGGAATGTCGCCAGGACAACGACCTGTCCCTTGTCCAGCTTCTGCTCAAGGCACACGCCTGGTACCGCATGCACGGCCTTTGGATCGACCTGGTGCTGGCCGTCACCCAGCCCTCGGGCTATGGCCACCCCCTGCGCGAGCGGCTGAGCGCCCTCGCCCAGTCCTGTCACAGCCATGAGCTCATCGGAAAGGAAAGCGGCATCCACCTCTTTGACAGCCTCACCCGGGAACAGCTTGCGCTTCTGCGCGCATCGGCGCGCGCGGTGTTCTCCACGGACGGCGGCACGCTGGCCGACCAGCTGCGCGCCCTGGAACTGACCGTCCGCGCCCGTCCGCTCTATGCCTGCCGGCCCGGCGGCGAGTGGAAGCAGGCCCTGCCGGAGACGGATGCGCTGCGCTTTGACAACGGATACGGCGGCTTCACCCGGGAGGGGGACTACCAGATCACTTTGCCCTCTGGACGGCAGACCCCCGCTCCCTGGTGCAATCCGCTGTGCTCGGAACATTTCGGAACGCTTGCCGGCGAAAGCGGGCTGATCTTCACCTACGCGGGCAACAGCCATACCGGCCGCCTCACCCGCTGGCCCAACGACAGCGTGACCCCGCGGGGCGAGGAAAACTTCTTCCTTCGTGACACGGAGCACCGGCTGCTTTGGTCCGTCACCCGCCAGCCGCTGGGGCACAACATGCCCGTGCGCGTCACCCACGCGCCCGGCGAAACCCTCTACGAATGTAGCGCCTACGGCATCTATTGCCGCATGTCCTGCTTCACCGACGGCGAGGACGCCATCGGCGCGCGCGTGATTCAGCTCAGAAACGACGGTCCCCAGGCGCGTTCGCTCACGCTGATGCACACCTGCGTCTTTTCGCCCGGCGCGCTTCCGGCGGCAGCCCAGCTTACGGCGCTGAGCCGCATGGAGGGGGGCGTCCTCGCCGAAAACCCGTGCATGGACGGCGTGGCCTGCCTCTGCGGCATAGACCCGCCCGCCTCCATGAGCACCACCATGAGCTCCGGGGTGTTCCAGGGGCTTTGGGGCGTCGCCCCCGCCGCGCTGTGCGCGGGGGAAAACCTGCCGAGCGATTCCGGCGACACGGCGGTCCTGTGCTTTGACCTCAGGCTCAAGGCCGGACAGACGGTTACCCTGACCAGCGCGCTGGCCTTCTGCGCCAATACGGAAAAGCTGCTGGAGGCGCTTGGGCGCTTTCGACAGGACGGCCCGACGCTGCGGCTGCATGCCGTGCGCCAGCGATGGGAGGAAATGCTGGGCGCGCTGCGCTTTGACCTGCCGGACCCCGCCATGTCGCTCATGCTGGGGCGCTGGCTGCCCTATCAGGTGCAGGCGGCGCGGCTGTGGATGCGCGCCGGCTTTTACCAGGCGGGCGGCGCCTACGGCTTCCGCGACCAGCTTCAGGACATGCTGAGCCTCCTGCACACGCAGCCGGACACGGTCCGTGCGCATCTTCTGGAGTGCGCCGCCCATCAGTTTGAGGAAGGCGACGTGCAGCACTGGTGGCACCCGCCACGCCTCGGCGTGCGCACCCGCATCAGCGACGACCGCCTGTTTCTGCCCTATGTGACGGCCCTGTACGTGCAGGTCACGGGCGATGCGTCCGTGCTCGGCCAGGAGGTCCCCTACCTGCACGGGGAGCCGCTGGCCGAGGGCGAGCGGGAACGGCTGTTTACCCCGGAGGTCTCGGAGGTTTCCGAGCCGCTGAGGCTGCACTGTCTGCGCGCCATCGACCTCACGCCCACGGGCGCGCACGGCCTGCCCCTCATGGGCGGCGGGGACTGGAACGACGGCATGGACCGCGTGGGCGGCGAAAATGGGGAAAGCGTCTGGCTGGGCATGTTCCTGTGCGAGGTGCTGCGGCTCTTCGCGCCCCTGTTGGAGCCGCCGGAGGCGCGCCGCCTGCTTGAACGAAGGGATGCCCTGCTCGCCTCCCTGGACCGTTACGCCTGGGACGGCGCATGGTACCTGCGCGCCTGGTACGACGACGGAACGCGGCTGGGCGGCGCGGGGGGCACGGAATGTCGCATCGACCTGCTCCCGCAGGTCTGGGGCGTGCTGTGCGGGGTGTCGCGCGACCGCTGCGCCCTGGCCATGGACAGCGCCTGGCGCGCGCTTTACGAGCCGGACATCGGGATTCTCAAGCTCTTTTCTCCCCCCTTCCAGGGGGAGGAACAGCCTGGCTACATCGCCGCCTACCTGCCCGGCGTGCGGGAAAACGGCGGCCAGTACACCCATGCCGCCTGCTGGGCCGTGGCGGCCCTGCACCAGCTCGGCCAGGACGCGCGCGCCTGGGAGCTTGCCTCCTCCCTGCTCCCCGTCCACCGCTGCGCCACGCGCCAGCTCGCCCTGCGCTACCGGGTGGAGCCCTATGCGCTTGCCGCGGATGTGTACGCCAATCCCCAGCAACGCGGGCGCGGCGGCTGGACCTGGTATACCGGCAGCGCGAGCTGGCTGCAATACGTGGTGCTAACGCAGCTCCTTGGGTTTCAAAAGAGCGCGAACGTGCTGCGCTTCCGGCCCGTGGCCCCGCCGGGATGGGATGACCTGCGCGTGACCTACCGCTTCGGCGCCTCCACCTATCACCTGCGAGCCTCGCGCGACTGCCCCTTCCCCTCGGCGGACGGCGAGCAGCTTCGCGACGGGCGGCTGATTCTGGTGGATGACGGCCGCATCCACGAGGCGGTGTTCCCCCTGCGGGGATAAATAAGGAAACGGGCGCCTGTGCGGTTTTCGCACGGGCGCCCGTCCATATGCGGCCCCTTATTCCACCGTTACGCTCTTGGCCAGGTTGCGCGGCTTATCCACGTCGCAGCCGCGGGCCACCGCCATGCAGTAGGCAAAGAGCTGGAGCGGAATGACCGCCAGAAGCGGCGCGATGAGGTCGTCCGCGTCGGGAACGGCGATGACCTCGTCCACCTGCCCGCGCACCTTGGCGGCGAGGCTTTCCCGGCACACCGCCACCACCTGCGCGCCGCGCGCGGAGACCTCGCGCAGGTTGCTCAGGGTCTTTTCCAGCAGCGCGGGCTGGGTGACGGTGGCGACCACCAGCCGTCCCTCCTTGAGCAGGGCGATGGGGCCGTGCTTGAGCTCACCGGCCGCGTAGGCCTCGCTGAAGATATAGCTGACCTCCTTGAGCTTGAGCGCCGCCTCCATGGACAGCGCGTAATCCATCCCGCGTCCCACAAAGAACACGTGCCGCTTCTGGCTGAGCATGCTGGTGAGGCGCTGGAGCTGTTCCTCCACGCCCAGCGCCGCCTCCGCCTTGCGGGGCAGAGCGGCCAGCTCCTCCATCAGCTGCTCCACGCGCCCGGAATCGATGGCGCCGCGCAGGTCCGCCAGCGCCACCGCCAGCATCACCATCAGCTCGGCCTGCGTGATGTATGCCTTTGTGCTTGCCACGGCGATTTCGGGACCTGCATAGGTGTAGAGGGTATTCTCCTCACCTGCCTCGCGCGTGATGGTGGAGCCGACCACGTTGCAGATGGCCATCACGCGCGCGCCGCGGCGCTTGGCCTCGCGCAGGGCGGCCAGCGTATCGGCGGTTTCGCCGCTTTGCGACACGGCGATGAACAGCTCGTTTTCCCCCACGATGGGATCGCGGTATCGGTATTCGCTGGCGATCTCCGCCTCCACCGGCACGCGCGCGAGCCGCTCGATGGCATACTTGCCCACCATGCCCGCATGGTAGGCGGTGCCGCACGCCACGATGCTGATTTTGGAAAGTGCGCGGGCCTGCTCGCGGGTGACGGGCAGCCACTCATAGGTCCCGGGCGCCGAGGCCCTGGGCGCGAAGGTGCTTTGCAGGGCCGTGGGCTGCTCGTGGATCTCCTTGAGCATGTAATGGGCATAGCCGCCCTTTTCGGCGCTGGAGAGATCCCAGTCCACATGGAACACGGCGTGCTGCCGGGTCTTGCCGTAGGCGTCGTACACGCTCACGCCGCGCCGGTTCAAAATCCCGATCTCGCGGTCCTGCAGGAAGATCACGTCGCGCGTATGGCTCAGCAGGGCCGGGATGTCGGAGGCGATGAACCCTTCCCCGTCTTTGGCGCCGATGACCAGAGGGCTGTCGTTTCGCGCGCAGTAGAGGGTGTCGGGCTCACGGTCGCAGATCACGCCCAGCGCGTAGGTTCCCTCCAGCATGCCCATGGCGCGGATGAGCGCAAGGCGCATGTCGCCGTCATAGAGATGGTTGAGCAGATGCGCCACCACCTCCGTATCGGTCTGGCTGACAAAGCGCGCGCCGGTGCTCTCCAGATACCTGCGCAGGGACTCATGATTCTCGATGATGCCGTTGTGCACCACCGCGATGCCGCCCTTGACGTCCGTATGCGGATGCGCGTTGAGGTCGCTGGGCTCCCCATGCGTCGCCCAGCGCGTATGTCCGATGCCGATGACGCCCTGCACCGGGCTTTGGGAAAGCAGCGCCCTGAGGTTTTCCAGCCTGCCCTTGGCCTTTCGCACGCTGATGCGCCCCTCGGGACCGATCACCGCCACGCCCGCGCTGTCATAGCCGCGGTAGGAAAGCCGCTCCAGACCCTCCAGCAGCACCGGCGATGCCTGCTTGCTTCCGATATACCCAACAATTCCGCACATGCTTTCCGCCTCCGCAAAATGTTTTGTAACGTTTCATAATGTATCATTACATTTTGTTGTTGTCAACCCCCAGAAAGACGGCGATGGGATCCACGGCCCGGCCGTCCTTCCAGATCTCCAGATGCAGGTGCGGCTCCGCATCGCTTTCAGCCAGGACGCCGTTTCCGACATGCCCGATGGTCTGTCCCTGAACCACGGGATCGCCCGCGCGCACATAATCGGCGCTGCTCAGGCCGGCGTAGAGGCTTTCGTAGCCTCCCTCATGGCTTATGCGCACGCACAGGCCGAGCTGATTGTCCTCCCATACGTCCGATACGCTCCCGGAGGCGCACGCCTTGACCACGGCGCCATAGTCCGAGAGCAGGTCGATGCCGGGATGAACCTGCCAGACGTTGGTTTTGGAAAAAAACTGCGGCTCCGTGACGGAAAAGCCGCGGTCGGTAAAGCCTTCGACGGGCTGGGTAAAGCGCAGGGGCGCTTCGGTTGGAAGGGCGAACTGCTGCGCCCCCTGGCTCTCCACCAGCGCCTTGGCGTCGCTGAGCGTCTGCGCCTCCTGCGAGCCGCCGGCGGCCAGCGCTTCCTCCTCCACGGCGGCGGGCGGCTCCTCCCACTGATCCCTGATTTCAAAGGTATACAGCGCGCTGAGCACGATGACCAGCACGCACACCGCCAGCACGACGTAAAAGCCCTGCTTTTCCATCAGGCGGTCATAGCGGGCGTACGCGCGGCGCACGCCCTCCACAAAGCGGTTGTTCTGCATGCGCATCCCTCCGGGCATAGCTTGGCCCGCGGGGAGGCATGCTATGCGGATTCAGCGCTTTTCAATCGCGACGCCGGGATAGTAGTGCATCAGGATCGAGCGGTAGTCCGCGCCGTCCGCGGCCATGCTGTTGGCGCCCGCCTGACTCATGCCCACGCCATGTCCGTAGCCCTGCTGATGAAAGGTCACGGCCTGTTCATCCATGGACAGCGTAAACCAGGTGCTGCGCAGCCCCAGCGCCTGACGAAACGCCGCGCCCTCCACCCGCCTGCCGCCCACGAGCATGGCAGCCACGCGGCCGGAATCCGTATAGCCCTCCACCGTCAGCGTCCGCGCCACCTCCTGGGGCGTGAGCTTCATGTCCAGGGCGGCGTTGAGTTTTTCGGCAATTTCCTCAAAGGTCAGCCGCGTGTCCTGCTGAAACCCCCGCGCGCCTTCCTCGCCGCCGCTCTCCACGCTGACCAGGTACGGAAAGCCCTGCGAGAACACGGCCTGCGCGTCCTCCGTGCGCCCGCCGCTGATGGCATGGTACATGACAGTGATCGGCTGGCCTGCGTAGGTAATCAGCTCGTCCCTCGTAGCAGCGACCGCCTCCACCACACGGTCGCGATAGGCCGTGTATTCCGCTCCCCAAATTTCGCGGCACTGCGCAGGCGTGGCGTAGCCCTGGCAATGCGCGCTGTCCGTGCAGATGTCCGCCCCCTCGTGCAGGGCGCAGCCGCCGTTTTCCATCTGCCACAGGGCGCGCGTGCGGGCGGCCACCGCCTGCGCCTTGAGCGCCTCCAGATGATAGGCGGCGGGCATCTCCGCCGCCACCACCCCGCAGACATAGCTCTCCAGCGCCATCTGCTCAAAGCGTCCCTCCCGGGCCAGATACACGGTGAGCAAGGGCTGCTCCTCGCCATTGGCCAAACGGTCCAGCGCCTGGCCCTCCTCGCCCATGGCCTCCTCCCGAATGGTCTGCGCCTGCGCCGCCTGCGCTCCCGGCAGCCACAGCCTCAGCACCCGCTCGATGCGCGTGGGCAAAAGCACCCGCGCCTGCCATAGCGGCGTGTGCATGTCGCCCAGCTGCTGCGCCGTCAGCGGCGCGCCTACCATCCTCCACATCAGCGCCAGCGCCAGCAGCGCGGCCGACAGCCATACCGGCGGATACCCGTGCCTCATACTCCATCCCTCCGCCGCAGGATATGCGCGCAATTTTTGATCCATGACCGGCAGGGTTTGGGGAGGGAAAATCGTATCATTTATTGAAGGTATGCCGCAAGGGAAGGAGTCCAACGAAAGATGAAACGCTTGCTTGCGCTGTTGCTGGCCGTGCTGCTTCCGCTCTGCGCCTGCGCCGCGGCGGAGACGGCGCGTACCCCGCTCGCCTCGGGCGACACGGGCGAGGCGGTGGTGGAGCTTCAGCAGCGGCTTTTGGACCTGGGTCTGACCGCCGGCGCGGCCGACGGCATCTACGGAAAACAGACCGCCGCCGGCGTGGAGGAGGCGCAGCGCCTTTTGCAGGCTGCCGGCTACGATGTGTCCCAGACCGGGGAGGCCGACGCGCAGACGCTCTCCCTGCTCTTTGACGCGCAGGCCGAGACCTCCCTGCGCACCCTGCGGCTTGGCAGCCGGGGGGACCGCGTGCGCCAGCTTCAAAACAGGCTGATCGATCTCAAGCTCCTGGTGGACGATGCCGACGGCGTCTACGGCGCGAACACGGAGGCCGCCGTGCGGCTCTTTGAGCAGCGCATGACGCAGCTTGGCGTGCCCGGCATGGCCCTGGACGGGGTCGCCACGCCCGGGCTGGTCGAGCTGCTGATGAGCGACCTGAGCGTGTACGGCTTTGAGGCGCCCATCTATTTTGATGAGAGCACGCCGCTGGCGCTTTCGGAAGACGATCTCTACAGCCAGTCCTGCATCCTCATGGACGCCCCTACGGGCAATGTGCTGTTTGCATATGAGGCGGATGCGCAGCGCTACCCCGCAAGCACCACCAAGATCATGACGCTGCTTGTGGCGCTGGAATACGGCGGTCTTGATGAAACCGTCACCATTCCCGCCAGCGCGGCGGATGTGCCCAAGGACAGCTCGCTGGTGCCCGTCTACGAGGGCGAACAGATGTCCATGCGGGACCTGCTCTACGGGCTCATCATCCGCTCGGGCAACGACGCGGCCAACGCCGTGGCCGAGCTGTGCGCGAGCAGCGTAAGCGCCTTTGTGGACCGCATGAACGAGCACGCGCGGGAGCTTGGAATGACCGGCACCCATTTCGTCAATCCGCACGGCTACCACGACCCGGAGCACTACTCCACCGCGCGCGACCTGGCCATCCTTACGCGGCAGGGGCTGACGGACCCGGTGTTCTGCGAGATCGTCACCTGCCTGAGCTATGTCCTGCCCGCCACCTCCAAGCGGGACGAGCTGCTCATCCAAAACGCCTATGAGATTTTCAAACCCGATTCGCCCTTCTATATCGAAGGCGCGGCGGGGGTCAAGAGCGGGTACACGTCGCATGCGGGCTTTTGCTATGTGGGCGCGGCACAGAAGGACGAGCATACGCTCATCGCCGTGGTGCTGGACGCGCCTACGCGCAACCGCGCCTGGACGGACCTCAAGCGCCTGTTCGCATACGGCTTCGCTTTTCTAAGCCCATAAAAAAGGCTCAAAAATGGGGCTTCAGACCGTTGAAAAGCCCCTATTGGGGAGAAAGCCGTGTTTCCTGCGCCCTTCGGGCGCTCGCAACGCTCAGGGAAAATGCTGCGGAATAAGGCTTTGGGTACCAGAGGAAAGCGCCAGCCCTATGGGCTGTTGTCACCGAAGGTGGCAAAGCGACCCGAAGGTGGGGAGCGAAACGAGCGGCGGGCGCGGCCAGCGCCCGCCGTGACGATTGAGCGACCGGGACTCTGCCTCAAACCCCGGCAGGCGCGCAGGGAAGCGTCACCCCTGTGGCACCGGAGGGAAGCGTGTGCCCTGTGGGCACTTTCCCCCCGAAGGAGTCAACGCGACCCGCAGGCGGGGCAGCGAAACCATGAGCACGACCGTCAGGGAAGTTCGAATGATGGAGCAACTGATGATCCCCCTGCACCCCGTACTTTGGCAGCAATCTGGGTTTTTTTCATCCGCCACCGCCCGGCGGAGTCACAGGCGGGGTAGGCGGCCGGCGTAAACCTGTCGGAAAGGCCCACTACAGGCGGACTTTTTAGACAAGCTGCGCCCTCCTGTCCGAAAACGTCAGGAAGGCGTTGCTTTTTTCTCGGGGCTTGACAGATCGCCTTTATCTCATTATCATAAAAGCGACATAAATGTCGCGTTTTGAAGGTGGATCGGATGGGCAAAAAGGGTGAGGAGACAAGGGCGTTGATTCGGGAGAAGGCCCTGCTCCTGTTTTCACAAAAGGGGTTTGACAGCGTCACCATGAAAGACATCTGCCTGGCAACCGGCCTGAGCAGGGGCGGCCTGTACAGGCATTATGAGAGCACGAGGCAGATTTTTTCGGAGATTCTGGAGCTTATGCTGGATGCGCAGCGGCAGGAGTTTTCCGAAAAGATGCGCGGCGGAATTGCGGCCCGCGACATCCTCAGCGGGATTCTGGAGCGCTACCGAAATGAAATGCTCGACGGCTCCGGCGCCCTAAGCCTGGCGATCCTGGAATTCTATCGCCAACGGCGCCCCGGCGGCGGGGAAAACGCGCTTTACCGGCAGTACCTTGATTCCAGGGCCATGTGGAGCGATTTTATCGCCTACGGGGTCAGGCGCGGAGAGTTTCGGGACATCGATGCCGGGGAGGTCATCGACATCCTTCTTTTTTCCTACCAGGGGGTTCGGATGCTCTCGCCCGTGCTGCCGGTGGGGAGCGAAACCCCGGAGCGGATCATCGGCCATATCCAAAGGCTGCTCTTGAAGGAGGAATAGCGGATGAAGCTGAAAATCGTGGGAAGCGGGGGCATGTTCCAGATCCCCAATTCCTTTTGCAGCTGTCCCATCTGTCAGGAGGCCCGGCGCCGGAGGGGGCGCTATCAGCGGCTGGGGCCGAGCCTGTACATCGACGACATCAAAATGCTCATCGACACGCCGGAGGACATCGGCGTGGCCTGTGACAGGCAGGGCATTTCGGAAATCAGATACCTCTCCCTCTCCCACAAGGACCCGGATCATACCAGGGGCATGCGCATCGTGGAGCCCCTTGGCTATGACTGCATTGCAGACCGGGGCTCTCCCATATCGTTTATCGCCCTGCCGGAGGTCGTGGACGATATCAACGCCTGGAACGGAGACGGTCTGCGCTATTATGAGGAGGTTCTCCATTGCATCTCCATCCACAGGACCAATCATCTCAAAATCGGCCGCATTGAAATCGACCTGGTCAACAATCGAACGCATCGCGGCAACATGACCTTTTACGTCCTGACCGAAGGCGACAAAAAGGCGATCTATGCTTGTTGTGACGTCAAGCCGTTTGTCCACAACGACCTCTACGCCGGTGCGGACGTGTTGATTGTGGGGCTTGTCTCCGATGACGGAATCCTCAGGGACGGGTCGCTGCTCAGAGACGCTCCGTTCCGCCAGGATATGTTCACTTTGGAGGAAATCATGGAAATCAAATGCAGCTACGCGATCGGACGCATCGTCGTGACCCATATCGACGAGTACTGGGGCAAGTCGTATGCCCATTACCGCAGGCTCGAAAGGTCGCTCGATCCCGTCTCCTTCGCTTATGACGGCATGGACATTCTTTTGTAGGCGGGACCCGTTTTTCAGCTCTCCGGCACGGGCGCTACGGCGATTTCGCAGGACTCAAAACGCGTCTTTTCCCAGGCGTCATAAGCGCGCAGGGTGTAGGCGGCGTATAGTTCGTCGCGTCCGAGCGTCTCTGTCTGTCGGAAGCGATTCTCGCCCAATTTCTCAATATTCCCCGCTCCGCGCAGCCCGCCCGGCAGGCGCTGGTCCCAGGGCGCCGTCTCGGTGCTCTTTGAATCGACAAACTCAAACCACAGGCCGTCGCCGACCACGGCGTACCGCTCGGGGTCCGTCACGGCAAAGTCGATGAAGGCATAGATTTCCTGCGCTCTGACTTCGATTGTCAGCTGCTCCACCCTCACGCCGACGCTGGGATATTCGCAGGTCCCTGTGCTTTCGTAAATCTGTTTGTCATAGGCGGCTTCCGTGAGCGAAAGCGTTCCCCTGAGCCAGACCCGGTCCGCGAGGTCCCTTTGTTCAAGCTCTTCATCAAAGGGAATCAGGCACAGGACGAGTTCTATTTCACGCTGCTTCTCCGAGCCGTCAAAAAAGCTCTCCTGATAGAGCGTGAGCGTGCCGTCATCATTGAGATGAAAGTCGCTGACGCCGCCCTTGTCCCGCTCCCCAACGACATCGAGCCGGCTCTCCACCGTCCAGGCGGACCGATAGCCGCCCTGGATAAACACATCCCGCGCCGTGCGAATGTCGTCAGGGTCCCATTCATGATCCATGCGCAGCATGTTTTGCCAGTTGTCATCCATCGTCATGTCCTCGCCAAGCAACATGACCGCTTCGTCTCTGGCCTTCACGTCAATCGTCATGCGGGAGGTAAGACCGTCGTAGAACACCTCGCGCACGTCCGCCGTCACCAGCTCGTTTTCCAGATGGAGGACGTCGGTCTGCAGGTATTGCCGGGCGTCCTCAGGCGTATGGACGCCGGCGTAACGCCCCGTGAAATCCAGCACGCCAAAGCGCGTGGCCGCGGCCAGCGCGGCGGCGCACAGCAGCAGGAGAATCACAAGCACTGCTGCAAATGAAAGCTTTCGTTTCACAATCGAACTCTCCCTTCCCGCAATGAGGTCCAGGGTTTCTCTCCTTAGCCGCGCAGAGACACGCACGCAGGCCATCTCCTCGCGATAGTGGGCGCGAAACGCTTCCTTTGTCATGGTGCGATCTCTCCTTTCAGCGCTTTTTCCAGCCTCCTGCGCGCGCGGCGCAGGCGCGTGGAGACGGTGTTTGCGGACAAGTGCAGCATATCCGCAATTTCCCTAAGGCTCATGTCCTGCTCGTAATAGAGCAAAATGACCTCCCGATATATCCCCGGCAGGGAAAACACGGCCTCCAGCAGCGGTGTCTCGTCCGCTTTCTGCGGCGCGGTCAGGTTCAGCAAAGATTCGATTGGCTGGCTTTTGCGCCACATCCGAAACCAGCGGGAGCGCAGTTGGTCCCGACAGGTGTTGACCGCGATGGTGCACAGCCAGGTTTTTTCGCTGCTCTCGCCGCGAAAGGCGTCCCGTGAGCGCCATGCCTTCAGAAACGTTTCCTGGAATGCATCCTCCGCCATCCCGCGATCCCCCAGATAGGCGATACAAAGCCGCAGGATGTCGTCCCCATACCGATCAATGAGCTCCTCGACCATCATGGGCATCCCTCCCTTTCTTGCCAGCTCATTGATATAGACGCAAAAAAACCGGCTTTTCGTTCGCTGCAAAAAGCCGGGACCATATTTTCAGGCGGCACGAAAGGGGAAACGCCTGTTTGAACGACAAAATCCGAACCGCGAGGGTTCGGATTTTGCTGTGATGGT
>CALVKX010000007.1 GCA_944333375.1 uncultured Eubacteriales bacterium | reverse complement strand
GTAACCGCGGAGGCGGCGGGGCAATCCGTCATTTTGAAGGGCTGGGTCCAGCGCGCGCGCAACCTGGGCGGCATCGTCTTTGTCTGGCTGCGCGACCGCAGCGGCATTGTTCAGGTGGTTTTTGACGGCAACGCCATCTCCGCGCAGCTGCTGGAGCTGGCCGAGTCGCTGCGAAGCGAATATGTGCTGGAGGTTCACGGAAAGGTCCAGATGCGCTCGCCCGACGCTGTCAACAAAAAGCTCAAGACCGGCGAGGTCGAGGTCATGGCCGAATCCGCCGTCATCCTCAACACCAGCAAGACCCCGCCCATCTATATCGAGGACGACACCAAGGAGCAGGAAAACCTGCGCCTCAAATACCGCTATCTCGACCTTCGCAGGCCCGGCATGCAAAACATGCTCCTCTTCCGTCACAAGGTCATCAAGCTCCTGCGCGACTACATGGACGGCGAGGGCTTCATCGAGGTGGAGACGCCCATCCTCAGCAAGTCCACGCCCGAGGGCGCGCGCGACTACCTCGTGCCCGCCCGCGTGAAGCCGGGCACTTTCTACGCGCTTCCCCAGAGCCCCCAGATCTACAAGCAGCTTCTGATGCTGGCCGGGCTGGATAAATACTATCAGGTGGCCCGCTGCTTCCGTGACGAGGACGGCCGTGCGGACCGGCAGCCGGAGTTTACGCAGTTTGACATGGAAATGAGCTTCATCGATCCCGAGGACATTCAGGGCGTTGTCGAAGGGGCTTACGCACATGTGTTCAAGACCCTGATGGGCATCGAGCTCAAGCTCCCCCTGCCCCGCATCACCTGGCGCGACGCCATGGCCCGCTACGGCAGCGACAAGCCGGACACGCGCTTTGGCATGGAGATCAGGGACGTGGGCGGCGTGGTCGAGGGCTGCGGCTTCAAGGTGTTTGAGGAGGCGCTGGCGGCGGGCAACACGGTCTGCGCCATCTGCGCCGAGGGCGCCGGACATCTCAGCCGCAAGGATCTGGATGCGCTGGGCGAGTTTGTCAAGACCTACCATGTCAAGGGCCTGGCGTGGGCCGTGGTGGGCGAGGAGGGCGTGGCGCGCTCCAGCTTTGCCAAGGCCATGCAGGGCGACAGCATGCAGCGCCTGCTGGAGGCCGTGGGCGCCAGGGCCGGGGACGCCGTGTTTGTGATCGCCGACAAAAAGTATGTGGCGCTGACCGCCATGGGTCAGCTCCGCCTGCGCCTGGGCAAGCAGCTTGGCCTGATTGACGAAAAGCGCTTTGATCTTCTGTGGGTTACGGAATTCCCCCTGCTTGAGTGGAGCGACGAGGAAAACCGTTTCCTGGCCATGCACCATCCCTTCACCAACGTGATGGAGGAGGACATCCCGCTCATGGACACCGACCCCGGCGCGGTGCGTGCCAAGGCCTACGACCTGGTCATCAACGGCGTGGAGATGGGCAGCGGCTCCATCCGTATCCACCGCAGCGATATGCAGGAGAAGATGTTCAGCCTTCTTGGATTCACCAAGGAGCAGGCCTGGGAGCAGTTTGGCTTCCTCATGGGCGCGTTCCAGTACGGCACGCCTCCCCACGGCGGCTTCGCCTTCGGCATTGACCGCATGGTCATGATTCTCAGCGGCGCCGACAGCCTGCGCGATGTCCTGGCGTTCCCCAAGATTCAAAACGGTACGTGCCCGATGATGGACACGCCCTCCACCGTGCAGCCCGAGCAGCTCGAACAGCTCAAGATTCGGTGCGTGGAGTAACAAAATCCCGCCGTTTGATTGTCAATGAGCGGGGAATCTGTTATACTATGAGGTGAATCGGGCTGTAGGGGCCGGTCGGGCCCAAACCATAGGAGGTGTGGGATATGGCCACCAAAAAGGACAATCTGCCTTTGACCCTGGATCAGGACAGCGATTCCACGGGGACGATCACATATGCAAATGAAGTCATCGCCATTATCGCGGGCGTGGCGGCCAACGAGGTGGAGGGCGTCGCGGGGATGTGCTCCGGCGGCGGCATCACCGACGTGTTCGGACGCAACAAGAACATTACCAGGGGCGTCAAGGTCGAGCTGGGCACGGAGGAGGCCGCGGTCGATATCTATCTGATTATCGAGTACGGCACCCCCATTCAGACGGCCGCCTCCAATGTGCAGGAAAACGTGCGCAAGGCCATCGAATCCATGACCGGGCTGCATGTGGTGCGTGTGGACGTGCACGTGCAGGGCGTCAGCTTTGAAAAGGAGCAAAAGGAGACGCTTGAAGGCCTTCAGTCCCTCAAGGGGATTGAGGACAGCGCGACCAAGCCCGAGAAGCCGGCTGAGCCGGAAAAGCCGCTGGAGCCGGTACATGTGGAATTTGAGGGCGAACCCACCCCCGCGGAAATGCACGCCTCAGATCCTGTCGGGCAAGAGCCGGAGGAGGAGCGATCCCCGGAAGAATAATTTGATGGCAATACCTGCTTTCCGTTTGGCATAGGCTGGGCTGGGGCAGGCATTGCTTTTCACCGACATTCTTCACAGGGAGGAAACGGTCGTGAAAATCAGATTCTGGGATAGAATTCTTTGGGCGCTTTCCGGGCTTCTGATCGCCCTGGCAGGGCTGGCGATGCTTGTTTTGGGCATCGGCCTGCTGCCTGTCAGGCTGGATGCGTCCTGGCTGAGCGGCCCCATGCTGTGGTGGCAGCGCGCCCTGGTGCTGCTGGTCGCGGCGGGGCTTGTCGCCCTTGGCGTGCATGGTATTTCCATGCTCTTTCGCAGGGGGCAGGAAAAGGGCTTTATCATCCAGCACTCGGAATATGGCGATATGAGCATCTCCATGAGCGCGCTGGAGAGCATGGTCAAAAAGTGCGTCGCATCGCATCAGGAGCTGACGGTTGGCGCCATACGGATCCATCACGCGCATGAGGGCGTGATCGTGGAAATCAAGGTTACGCTCCTAAACGGCATGAACATCCCTCTGACGGTCAACGCCCTGCAAAAGCAGATCAAGCAGTACATCACCTCCTGTAGCGGCGTGGATGTCCACAAGGTACGCGTGATGGTGGACACCGATGGAACCCGTCTTGCGCCCGCCGCGCTGGAGGAGGAGCCTGCGACGGAGCCGGCGGCTGTCGTTGAGCAGGATTTTGACCAACCGGTTTTCCGGCACGAGGAGGACCCGGAGGGCTATGCGCCCGCTGCCGAATCGGTGCCTGCCCCCGAAGCCGGGGAGGAAGCGTCTCTGCCGCAGGAAGCGGCGTCCGCGGACAAGGAGGAGAATGAATGATGGAAGACGGCGGGAAGAAGGAAGGGCTTCGCGTTGGGACGCCGCTTTGCGGGCTTGTCGGGGCTGGCATGGGCGTGATAATCGCGCTGATGCTGCTTTTTCTGGGGCTGTGGCGCACGCTGTTCATCGCGGCGTTCTGCGCGGCGGGGTATTTTGCGGGCGCCTGTGCCAACAAGACCGAGATCGTCAAGGGATGGATCAACCGCCTGTTTCCGCCCAAGGGTGAATAATTGGCGATACAAACGATGGGGGAGTGTTGAAGAACATGGCGCGTTCAATTGCCAGGCAGGCTGCCATGCAGCTGTTGTATGAACGCCTGTCGGGCGGAGAGGCCGACGACGAATCGCTCGACCTGGTCTACGAGCAGCTATCCATGGCGCAGCCGGAGGGCAGCGCCGAGCTGCGGCCCAGCAAGGATGAGCGCAGGTACATCAGCGACGTGCTCTCGGGCGTGGAGGAGCATCAGAGCGAGATCGACGAGAGCATCGAAAAGCACAGCACGGGGGCCTGGACGCTCAGCCGCGTGCCGCATGTGGACCTTAGCATCCTGCGTCTGGCGGCCTATGAGCTGTACCATCGCTCGGATGTCCCCGACAGCGTGGCCATCAGCGAGGCGATGGAGATGGCCAACCGTTACAGCGAGCCCAAGAGCGGCCGTTACATCAACGGCGTCCTGGGGGCGATGGCCCGTGATAAGCAGGAGCCGCAGGCATAACGCCCGCCAGGGGGAGAGGAGCGGGGGCCATGTGCGTCATCCTGGGCTTTGATACCAGTTGCTATACGACTTCTGCGGCGGCGGTTGACGAGCGTGGCGAGGTGCTGGCCTCTGCGCGTATGCTTCTGCCCGTCCCGCAGGGACAGCGCGGCCTTCGCCAGAGCGAGGCCGTTTTTGCGCATGTGCGGCAAATGCCGCAGGTGATAGGGCAGCTACGGCTCAGCCTTCCCGATGGAAAACGGATTGCCGCCGTGTGCGCTTCCGCCCGCCCGCGCGATGGGGAAGAAAGCTATATGCCGGTTTTTTCCGTGGGGCTCGGACATGCGTCCGTGCTGGCGGCGGCGCTCGACGTTCCGCTGTATACCACCTCGCATCAGCAGGGGCATATTGCCGCCGGCCTGATCGGCAACCCGGACCCGCAAGGCCCTTTCGTCGCCCTCCATCTCAGCGGTGGCACCACCGAGCTTCTGGACTGCCGCGACGGGGCGATCAGCCTGCTGGGCGGAACGGAGGACTTGCACGCCGGGCAGGTCGTGGACCGCGTGGGCGTGGCCCTGGGCCTCCCCTTCCCGGCGGGTCCTGCGCTGGAAAAGCTGGCGCTGAGCTGCGGGAAAAACGCGGAGGCGATCCTGCCCCTCAGCGTCTCCCGCGACGGGCTCCACTGCCATCTTTCCGGCGTCGAGACGCAGGCGCAGCGCCTCGTCGCCAGAGGGATTTTCTCCCCGGAGCGCATCGCGCTGGAGGTCTTTGACGTCCTGGCGCGCACGGTAGCCCGGCTTTTGGACGGCGCGTGCAGGCATACGGGCGCGCGTGAAGCTCTGGTGGTGGGCGGCGTGGCGTCCTCCACGCTCCTCAGGGAACTGGTGGCAAACAGGCTTTCCCGCCTTCGCGCCCCCGTGCGGGTCATTTATGGACAACCCCGGTACAGCGCCGATAATGCCGCGGGCGTGGCACGCATCGGCCTGAGGCGCTATCTCAGCGAACATTGACAGAACAGGGAGGCGATTTCTATGTCGGCACAGCTTCTGGACGGCAGGCTCATGGCGGCCGAGTTGGAGGAAGAACTCAAAAAGCGCGTGGAGGCGCTTGCGCAGAAGGGTTATACGCCAGGACTCACGGTGATTCTGGTGGGGGACGACCCCGCCAGTCAGACCTATGTGAGCAACAAGGAGAAGGCATGCGCCCGCCTGGGCATCCGCTCGCGCACGCTGCGCATGCCCGCCGATACGACGCAGGAGACGCTGGAGGCGGCCATCCGTGAGGCCAACGAGGACCCGTCCGTCAACGGGATTCTGGTTCAGCTCCCCCTGCCCCGCCACCTGGACGGGGACCGGGCGCTTTCCCTCATTTTGCCCCAGAAGGACGTGGACGGCTTCCACGATATCAACGCCGGTCGCCTCTCACGCGGGCTGGACTGCGTGGTGGCCTGCACGCCCAAGGGCGCGCTGCATATGCTCAAGCGCGCCGGCATCCCCATCAGCGGCAAGGAGGCCGTGGTGGTGGGCCGCAGCAACATCGTGGGCAAGCCCATGGCGCTGCTGCTTTTGCAGGAAAACGCCACCGTGACCATCTGCCACAGCCGCACGGCCGACCTCGCCGCCCACACGCGCCGGGCCGACATTCTGGTGGCCGCCATCGGCAAGCCTCGCTTTATCACCGCGGACATGGTCAAGGACGGCGCGGTGGTGGTGGACGTGGGCATCAACCGCGTGGACGGCAAGCTCTGCGGCGACGTGGATTTTGAGCCCGTGTCTCAGAAAGCCTCCTACATCACCCCCGTTCCCGGCGGCGTGGGCAAGATGACCATCGCCATGCTGATGGACAACACCGTTTCCGCCGCGGAAAAGGCGGCGGCCGCGCTGTGAAGGGGCTGACGCTCACCGTCTCCCAGCTCAACGAATACGTCCGCCGCTCCCTCGCCTCCGATCCCATGTTGCGCGGGGTGTGCCTGACGGGCGAATTGAGCAATTTCAAACGCCATACCTCCGGCCATTGGTATTTCACCCTCAAGGACGAGGAGGCGGCCATCAACTGCGCGATGTTTCGCCAGTCGGCCATAGGCGTGCGCTTTCGCCCGGAAAACGGCCAGCGCGTTCGGCTGTTTGGAAGCGTTGGGCTGTACGCCCGCACGGGCTCGTATCAGTTCTACGCCGAAGCCATGGAGCCCGACGGCGTGGGCGAGCTCTATCTGCGCTTTGAGGCGCTCAAGCGAAAGCTGGAGGCCGAAGGGCTGTTTGACGCTTCGCTCAAAAAACCCCTTCCGTTGCTTCCGCGCGGCGTGGGAATCGTGACCAGCCAGACCGGCGCCGTGGTGCACGACATCGCGCGCGTGAGCTGGCGGCGCTATCCCGGCATGCCGCTCTACCTCTGTCCCGTAAAGGTCCAGGGCGAGGGCGCGGCGGCGGAGATCGCCTCCGCCATTCGCCTGTTGGACGGGTTTGCGCAGGCGGAGGTCATCATCGTCGGCCGCGGCGGCGGAAGCATGGAGGACCTGTGGGCCTTCAACGAGGAAATCGTGGCGCGGGCCATCGCGCGCTGCCGCAAACCCGTCATCAGCGCCGTGGGGCATGAGACGGACGTGACGATCGCGGATTTTGTTGCCGACGTTCGTGCGCCTACGCCCTCGGCGGCGGCTGAGCTGGCGGTGCCCGAACGCGAGGCGCTGGCGGAGACGATGCGGGCGCTTGCGCGACGGCTGGAGCGGGCCTGCGTGCAGCAGCTTTCCCAAAAGCAGCTCAGGCTGGCCGGCGTGTGCAAGCGGCTGGAGGCATGCTCGCCCGCGAGCGCCCGGGAGCGCGCGTCCGCCCGGGTGACGGCGGCACGCGCCGCCATGACGGCCGCCATGCAGCGCGCCCTGCTCAGGCGCGAGCATGCGCTCAGGCAGGCGTCGCTTCGCTTGAGCGCGGCCGGTCCTGTGCAGACGATGCGCCGGGGTTATGCCGTGGTGCTGCGAAAAGGCAGGGCGGTGCGAAGCGCGGAGGCGCTCGTGCCCGGGGATGCGCTGAAAATCGTCCTTGCGCAGGGGAAGGCGGATGCGCTGGTGACGGGTGTAGAGAAAGGATGATGCCGGATGGCTGGAAAAGCTGCGAAAAAAGCGGTGGGCTTTGAAGAGGAGCTCAGCCGTCTGGAGGCGCTGGCGGCTGAGCTGGAGACGGGCGAGCTTCCCCTGGAGGAGCTGATCGGACGCTACGAGGAGGGCATGAAGCTGGCCGCGGAGCTAGAGAAAATGCTGGAGGCGGCCAGGGGGCGCTTGCAGGAACTCAGCGT
This sequence comes from uncultured Eubacteriales bacterium, assembly GCA_944333375.1. The sequence continues at coordinate 16,855 of CALVKX010000007.1, read as the reverse complement.
GGGAAAGGAGGGCTCGCCGCAGCTCACGCCCACGGACGCGGCGGAGCAGAAAAGCCTGCTGGATGCGCTTGAAGATCAATGAAAGGACGGGTGGCCATGGACGCATACCGTGAGGCGGTCGAACGGGCGCTGGCACAGTTTCCGCTGCTTGCGCAGGACGGGGAGGCGCCCGTCACGCAGCCGCAAAACGGCGGATGGAATGAGAAGATGCCCCCGCAGCCCTTGCGCAGCGCGATGCGCTACAGCCTTCTTCTGCCCGGAAAACGGCTTCGGCCGGTGCTCCTGCTGGCGGGCTACCATCTCGTCCGGGACGACTGGGAGTTGGCGCTGCCTTTTGCCTGCGCGATGGAGATGATCCATACCTACTCGTTGATTCATGACGACCTGCCGGCGATGGACGATGACGCGCTTCGCCGCGGCAAGCCTACCAATCACCGGGTTTTTGGCGAGGCAGTCGCCATTCTGGCGGGCGACGGGCTGCTCAACCTCGCCTACGAGACCATGCTGGGCGCGCCGATCGCCCTTGAGCGGCCCGCGCAGGCGCTGCGGGCGGCGGGGGAGATCGCCCGGCGCGCCGGCGTCACGGGCATGATCGCCGGGCAGGCGCTGGATGTGACGCTGGAGGGGAAGCCCCCAACGGTGGAAAGCGTGCGCTACATCCACCTGCACAAGACCGCCGACCTCATCACGGCGCCCGTCACGGCGGGGCTGATGCTGGCCGGCGCGGACGAGGAGCAGCTGACGGCCGGGCGTGCCTATGGCCGCGGGGTGGGGCTTGCGTTCCAGATCGTGGATGACCTGCTGGACCTGGAGGGCGACGTTCGTCAGCTCGGCAAGGAGACGGGGATGGATGCCCAGCGCGGCAAGCAGACTTGGCCCGCCGCCGTGGGCAGGGAGCGCGCGCGTCAGGATGCCGCGCAGGCTGTCGAGGAAGCGGTGGCGGCGCTGGCTGCCTTTGGCGATCGGGGAGGGTTTTTGCGGGAGCTTGCGCAAAAGACCCTTGTGCGCACCGCCTGAATGTTGTATCATAATACGAACGCTTTGCAGGAGGAGAGGAATCGGGTGCACGCTATCGGGGAAGTTTTTTTCAATCATGTGCTCATCGCCGCGTTCATCGGCTGGTTCGTGGCGCAGGGATTGAAAATTCCCATCCATTATCTGGTTGAGCATGAATGGGACCTCAGCCGCTTCCACGGGTCGGGCGGCATGCCCAGCTCCCATACCGCGATGGTGGTTTCCGCCGCGGTCATGGTGGGAGCCATCAACGGCTATGCGTCCGGGGCGTTCGCCATCGCGGTCGTGCTGGCCAGCATCGTCATGTATGACGCGACGGGCGTGCGGCGCGAAACCGGCCGTCAGGCCACGATCATCAACCAGATCCTGAAGGATGTCCTCATTAACGGAAAGCCCATCTCGGACGCAGAGCTCAAGGAACTGGTCGGCCACAAGCCCATCGAGGTGGCCGGGGGCGCGCTGGTGGGGCTGGCCGTTTCGGGAATCTATATCTTGGCGCTCGCCGGGCGGGGCTGAGCGCGGAAGGAGTTGTCCACGGTGGATCATTTTATGGAGGAAGTCGTTGTCAAGCATAACCGCGGCGTGGAAAACGTGCTGTTTATCCTGGCCAACATCATCATGGTCCTATCGGCCCTGTGGGCGCTGATGTGTATTCAGATGCTGTTCATGCAGTTCAGCGTATACGGGCTTATCGAGGCGCTGCTGATGGCCGGCCTGGCTGTGCTGCTGTTTTTACGCCGCGACCGGCTGCGTACCGAGTACGAGTATACCTTTACCAACGGCGATTTGGATTTCGCGCAGGTCTTTAACAACCAGAAGCGCAAGTCGCTGGGCACCATGCGGGTGAAAAACGTGGAAGCGTTCGGCCCCGTGGATTCCAACGCCTTCCGCAAGCTCATCAACATGCCCGGGCTCACGCGCCGCAACTGGTTCCTCAACCGGGGCGCAAAGCTGTACTACTTCTATTATCAAAAGGAAAATCAAAAGACGATCATCATTTTGGAACCGTCGGACGAGCTTGTGGAGATGGTCCGTAAATATCTGCCTCATGGAGCGTATCAGGAGTGAGCATGCAGGTTTACTTGGACAACAGCGCGACCACCCGCCCCTGCGCCGAGGCCGTGAGCGCCGTGACAAAGAGCATGACGGAGGTCTATTACAATCCCTCCGCGCTTTATGCGCCCGCGCTGAGCGCGGAGCACGCGCTGGCGGATGCGCGCCGCGCGATCGCAGGCACGCTGTGCGCGGGAGAGAAGAACGTCCTGTTCACCTCGGGCGGCACCGAAAGCGACAACCTGGCCATCTGGGGCTGGCTGGCCTCGCAGCATCGGCCCGGAGAGGTGCTCTATACGGGCGCCGAGCACGCGGCGGTCAAGAACGCCTGTCTGGAGGCCGAGGGGCGCTACGGCGTTCATGCGCGTGAGATTCCGCTGCTGTCCACCGGCTCGGTGGACCTCTCCGCGCTGGAGGGGATGCTGGGTCCTCAAACCGCCCTGATCTGCGTGATGCAGGTGTGCAACGAGACGGGCGTCATCATGCCGCTTGAGCAAATTTGCGCCCTGAGGGACCGCCTTGCGCCCCAGGCGGGAATCCATGTGGACGGCGTGCAGGGCTATCTTCGCGTGCCCTTTTCCTTTAAAAAGACGAAGGTGCAGTCCTACGCGCTCAGCGCGCACAAGATCCACGGTCCCAAGGGAGCAGGGGCGCTGGTGGTGGCCGACGGCGTGCGCATCAAGCCCATCCTGGCCGGCGGCGGTCAGCAGGCAGGGCTTCGCAGCGGCACGGAAAACACCTGCGGCGTGGCGGGCATGCTGGCTGCGGTGCGGAGCTACCCCCCCGACGGGGCAGAACGGATGCTGAGGCTCAAGCGCCTGCTGGTATCGCTGCTTTCCGAGGCGCTGCCTGAAATGACAGTTGCAGGCCTTCCCGCGGACGATCCCATGAGCGCCGGGCATATCCTGAACGTCGCTTTTCCGCCCGTTCGCGCCGAGACGCTCTTGCACGCGCTGGAGGCGGACGGCATCTGCGTGGGCACCGGCTCGGCATGCTCATCCAAAAAAGGCAAGCGTTCGTCCGTGCTCACGGCGATGGGGCTGCCCCCGGAGGTGCTGGACGGCGCCATCCGCATCAGCCTGTGTCCCTCCAATACCGGGGAGGAGATGCGCTACACGGCTGAAAAAATCATCGAGAGGGTGCGGCAGCTGCGCAGGTTTACACGGCGCTGAGCACAAAGGAGGAGACGACCGTGCGAGAGGTTTTGCAGGTCCGCTATGGCGAGATTTTTCTCAAGGGGCTCAACCGCCCCACTTTTTTGCGCATGCTGGTGGACCGTGTGCGGGAGGCGGTCAGGCCGACCGGCGGGCATGTCTGGCTCAACGACAGCCGCATCTACGTCAGCGGCATGAGCGATATGGAGGAGACCATCCGCCGCGTCACCAAGGTATTCGGCGTTCACAGCGTATGCCGGGCCGTCGAGATGGAAAAGGATGATTTCGACGCCCTGTGCGCCCAGGCGGCGGAGCTGCTCAGGGGACACAAGGGCACCTTCAAGGTCAGCGCCCGCCGTAGCGACAAGCGCTATCCCATGGATTCGCCCACGATCAACGTGGAGATGGGCGCGTACCTTCTGGAGCACCTGCCCGGCCTCAGCGTGGACGTAAAGAACCCGGACGTGGTGCTCTCCGTGGAGATCCGCGACATGGCGTACCTCTATACCCATCCCATCGCGGCGGTCGGCGGCATGCCGGTGGGTTCCAACGGCCGGGCCACGTTGCTGCTCTCCGGCGGCATCGACAGCCCCGTAGCCGGATGGATGATCGCCAAGCGCGGCGTGAGCGTGGACGCGGTGCATTTCCATTCCTTTCCCTATACCAGCGAGCGCGCCAAGGAAAAGGTGCTGGACCTGGCCCGCATCCTCAGCGAGAGCCTCTGCGGCATGCGCGTGCACGTGGTGCCCTTCACCGACATTCAGATGCAGATCCACGAGAAGTGCCACGAGGACTATACCACCGTCATCATGCGCCGCTATATGATGCGCATCGCCAATGCCATCGCCAGAAAGGAGCGCTCTCAGGCGCTCATCACGGGCGAGAGCATCGGGCAGGTCGCCAGCCAGACCATGCATGCCTTAAGCTGCACGGACGCGGTGACGGATATGCCGGTCTTTCGGCCGCTGATCGGTTTTGACAAATCGGAGATCATCGAGATCGCACAGAGAATCGGTACCTACGAAACCTCGTCCCTGCCCTATGAGGACTGCTGCACCGTTTTCACGCCCCGCCATCCGGCGACAAAGCCCAAGATGGAAATCGTCCTGGAGGGGGAAAGCCGGCTGGAGAGTGACGCGCTGATCGCGGCCGCGCTTGAGGGCACGGAGGTGTTCAGCCTTTAGGGAAGCCAGGAGACAAACGCCGAAAGCGCAAGCCCAGGCAGCCCAAGAAATCCCGCACTCAGGGCGGAAAGCGGGCCCTGGGGAAAACGGATGCCCAGCGGGGAAAGCCCCAGCCAGCATAGGTAGCACAGGATGATCCCTGCGCACATCCGTTCCGCTATGCGCAGCAGACCTCGCCCGGGCGTGGCGCGCATGCACAGCGGATAGCTTGCGCCCAGCGCGGCGGCGACCATGGCCAGCGCCAAAAGCCTGTCCGTCATCGGTCCATTCACCTCCGCTGCAAGCCTATGCGCCCCGTATGCGGATTAGACCGTTATTGTGAAAGAATTATCAAGAGGGCTTGCGGGGCAGGGAGGAATGATGTATAATCTCCTGTGGGATAAATTTGGTCATGCGGGACGCGGCTTGTCCCGACGGGAAGGGTAGCAATGCAGGACGGCTATTTTACCATGATGCAGCATCTGGCTCCCGATCTGGCGCAGGAGATTGAACTGAGGGCGCTGGTTTTGGAGCGCATCGGCGCGCTGCAGCCTGTGGGACGGCGTCAGCTCGCCGCCCGGCTGAACCTGCCGGAGCGTGAGGTGCGCACCGTGGCGGCGCTGCTCAAAAAGCATGGCCTGATTGCGCTGGACGCTGCCGGCATGTGCCTGACCCCGAAAGCGACGGAGGTACTGCCCATGGCCCGGCGGTTCAGCCGGGATCTGAGGGGCCTGACGGCGCTGGAAACCGCCCTGAGCGAGCGGCTGGCGGTGGATCGGGTCTGCGTGGTGGCAGGCGACGCGGATGTGGACCCGCATGTGCTCAGCGAGGTGGGGCGCAGCGCGGGCATGCGGCTTCGCGGCTTTTTGCAGACGGGATTCACGCTTGCCGTGACCGGCGGAAGCACAATCCGTGAGGTGGCCTTTTCGGTTCCGCAGGGGACGCCCATGAACGTGATGGTAGTCCCCGCACGCGGCGGGATGGGCGGCGCGCTTGAGATGCAGGCCAACACCCTGGCCTGCGAGATCGCAAGGCGGCTGGGCGGGCATCACCGCATGATGCATCTGCCGGACCATTTGGACGAGCAGGCGCTTGCGCAGATGCGAAAACTCACCGAAATCGACGAAACGCTTGCGCTCTTGGAGCGCGCGGACGTGGTGCTTCACGGTATCGGCCGGGCGGATGACATGACGCAGCGCCGTCAGCTCCCCGGCGCGGTGAGCGCCGAGGTGCTGCGAAAGGGCGCCATCGCGGAAGCCTACGGCGGCTACTTCGACAGGCGCGGCCGGCTGGTTTATTCCGCCTCGACCGTGGCGCACGATCTGGGTGCGCTCAAGCCCGGATGCGCACTGATCGCCGTGGCGGCGGGCGCCAAAAAGGCCGAGGCCATCGAAGCGGTGATGAAAAACCGCCGCCATGCCATGCTGGTGACCGACGAGGGCGCGGCGAAGGCCATTTTGCAGGATGCGCCGTAAAGATGCTTGCACGCCCGGAAACGGGCTTTGCAATACCATACCAACGACCGATCAAAACGAAGGAGTGTGCGTTATGGCTAAGAAAACCATCGAGGACATCCAGGTCAAAGGCAAGAAAGTGCTTGTCCGCTGCGACTTTAACGTGCCCATGGATGAAAACAAGGTCATCACCGACGAAAACCGTCTGCGCGGCGCGCTGCCCACCATCAAGTACCTCATGGAGCATGGCGCAAAGGTCATCCTCTGCTCCCACCTGGGCCGTCCCAAGGGCGAGTTCAACATGAAGTATTCCCTCAAGCCCGTCGCCAAGCGCCTGAGCGAGATGCTGGGCGTCGAGGTCAAGATGGCCGAGGATGTGATCGGGCCTTCCGCCAAGGAGCTGGCAGCCGGCCTCAAGGACGGCGAGGTCATGCTGCTTGAGAACGTGCGCTTCCACAAGGAAGAGGAAAAGAACGATCCCGCCTTCGCCAAGGAGCTGGCTTCCCTGGCCGAGATGTATGTAAACGACGCCTTTGGCACCGCCCACCGCGCGCATGCCTCCACCGAGGGCGTGACCCATTACCTGACGCCCTCTGTGGCCGGCTATCTGATCGGCAAGGAACTGAGCATCATGGGCAAGGCGCTGGAGGACCCGGCCCGTCCCTTTGTGGCCATTCTCGGCGGCGCGAAGGTGTCCGACAAGATCGGCGTCATCAACAACCTGCTGGAGAAGGTCGATACTCTCATCATCGGCGGCGGCATGAGCTACACCTTCCAGAAGGCGCTGGGGCTTCGCATCGGCAAGAGCCTGTGCGAAAACGACAAGGTCGATCTCGCCAAGGACCTGATGGCCAAGGCCAAGGAAAAGGGCGTCAAACTCCTCCTGCCCGTGGACAATGTGTGCGGCGACAGCTTCAGCAACGACGCCAAGCGCATCACCGTCTCCTCCGCCGACGGCATCCCGGACGATTACGAGGGCATGGACATCGGACCCGAGACCGCCAAGATCTACGCCGACGTGGTCCGCGAGGCGGGCACGGTGGTCTGGAACGGCCCCATGGGCGTGTTCGAGTTTGAGAACTTCGCCGTGGGCACCCGCGCCGTGGCCAAGGCCATGAGCGAGTGCAAGGGCGTCACCATCATCGGCGGCGGCGACAGCGCTGCGGCGGTCGAGCAGATGGGCTATGCCGACAAGGTGACCCATGTGTCCACCGGCGGCGGCGCGAGCATGGAATTCCTGGAGGGCAAGACCCTTCCCGGCGTTGCCGCGCTCAACGACAAGTAAGACATCCGCCTTTGCGCAGGCCGCCCAAACCGGCCTGCGCAAAGTTTGCATGCTCCAAAGCGGTTTCATATGTCTAAAAAACGGACAAATCATAGCTGGACGAATTTTTTGAAATGAGGTACAAGCCATGCGTAAGCCTATCATTGCCGGCAACTGGAAGATGAACAAGACCCCCGAGGAAGCCCGCGAGCTGGTCGCCGCGCTCGTGCCCGCCGTCAAGGACGCGGACTGCGACGTGGTGGTCTGCGTGCCCGCGACGGATTTTGCCGCCGTCAGGGAAGCGGCCCAGGGCAGCAACATCCATCTGGGCGCGCAGAATGTCCACTTTGCCAAGAGCGGCGCCTACACCGGCGAACTGAGCGCCGACATGCTCAAGGCCTGCGGCGTGGAGTATGTGGTCATCGGCCACAGCGAGCGCCGTCAGTACTTCGGCGAGACCGACAAGACCGTGAACCTGCGCGTGCGCGCGGCGGTCGAGGCGGGCCTGATCCCGATCATCTGCGTGGGCGAGCTCAAGGACGAGCGCGAGAGCGGCTACACGGACATCATCGTCGAGTATCAGACGCTCATGGCGCTGCACGGCCTGACCGCCGAGGAAGTCAAGGCGGTTGTCGTGGCCTATGAGCCCGTCTGGGCCATCGGCACGGGCCTGACCGCCACCGACGAGCAGGCGGACGAGACCATCGGCGTCATCCGCAAGGCCATCGGCCGCAAGTACGGCCAGGAGGTGGCCGATGCGGTGCGCATCCAGTATGGCGGCAGCATGAATCCCAAGAACGTCAAGGGTCTCATGGCGCAGCCCGAGATCGACGGCGGCCTCATCGGCGGCGCAAGCCTCAAGGCCCCGGACTTCACCCAGGTCGTTCTCTACAACAAGTAAGAAGGAGCAGCATATGCAAAAAACCATGACGGCCCTTATCATCATGGACGGCTTTGGCATCAATCCCGCTCATGAGGGCAATGCGATCTATCAGCAGGGTACGCCCCGGCTGGATGCGCTCATGGCCCGCTACCCGCATACCCAGATCGGCGCCAGCGGCATGGACGTGGGCCTGCCAGACGGCCAGATGGGTAACAGCGAGGTCGGCCACCTCAACATCGGCGCGGGCCGAATCGTCTATCAGGAGCTGACCCGCATCACCAAGGACATTCAGGACGGCACGTTCTTTGAGAAGGCGCCGCTGGTCCATGCCATGGACACGGCCAGGGAAACCGGCAAGAGCGTGCACCTCATGGGTCTGGTCAGCGACGGCGGCGTGCACAGCCACAACACGCACCTGTACGCCCTTTTGGAGATGTGCAAGCGCCGCGGCGTGAAGAATGTGTACGTACACTGCTTCCTGGACGGCCGCGACGTGCCGCCCACCAGCGGCATCGACTACGTGCGCGAGCTTCAGGCCAAGATGGACGAGATCGGCGTGGGCAAGATCGCCACGGTGATGGGCCGCTACTGGGCCATGGACCGCGACAACCTGTGGGACCGCGTACAAAAGGCCTATGACGCCATGGTGCTGGGCCAGGGCCAGGCGACGGCTGACAGCGCCGTTCAGGCCGTGGAGCAGAGCTACGCCAAGGAGGAGACGGACGAGTTTGTCAAGCCCACCGTGGTGATGGAAAACGGCCAGCCCGTGGCCACCATCGGCGAGGGCGACAGCGTGATCTTCTTCAACTTCCGTCCCGACCGCGCCCGTCAGCTCACCCGCACCTTCATCCAGCCCGACTTCAACGGCTTTGTGCGCGGCAAGGGCTACTTCCACGTCAACTTCGTCAGCATGACGCAGTATGACGAAACCTTCACAGGCCTTGAGGTGGTCAACCCGCCGGAGACGCTGGAAAACACTTTGGGCGAGTACCTCTCCAAGCTGGGCAAGACGCAGCTGCGCATCGCGGAAACGCAGAAGTACGCGCACGTCACCTTCTTCTTCAACGGCGGCGTCGAAAAGCCCAACGTTGGCGAGGACCGCGTGCTCATCCCCTCCTCCAAGGTGGCTACCTTCGACATGAAGCCCGAGATGTCCGCCTACGAGATCACGGACAAGGCGATTGAGCTCATCAACGAAAAGAAGTACGACGTGATGATCCTCAACTTCGCCAACTGCGACATGGTGGGCCACACCGGCGTGATGGAAGCGGCCATGAAGGCCGTGGCCGCGGTGGACGAGTGCGTGGACCGCGTGGTCAAGGCAGTTCTGGACAACGGCGGACGCGCCTTCGTCACGGCCGACCACGGCAACGCCGACCAGATGGTGGACCCCGAGACGGGCGAGCCCTTCACGGCGCACACCACCAACCCCGTGCCCTTCATCGCCATCGGCCCGGAAATGGTGGGCAAGAAGCTGCGCGAAGGCGGCCGTCTGGCCGATATCGCACCCACGATGCTGCATAGCATGGGCATCCCTGTTCCCGCCGAGATGACCGGCAAGTCACTCATCGTCGAGTAAGCGTTTCCGAAAAGCGGCGCCCCGGCAGAAGCTGGGGCGCCGCGCTGTATTTTTTAGAATCCCGGGGTGACGGGCGAATTCTCCATCACATCGCTGACGAGCGTGAAGCAGCGTTCCATGACCCCCTGCTGGTTTTCGTCCACGTAGTCGGGATAGGTCCGGCCGTCGTTGAGGATGACGCGGTAGCGCGTCACGCCGTCTTCCTTGCCGCGCCAGGAATAGGTGGGGATATAGCCGAGGGCGTCAAAGGCGACGCAGCCGGTGGCGGGATCATATACCACGTCCGCCTGAAGCAGGATGCTTGCCAGGGTGGCGCGCTTCTCCCGGTCATAGCTGAAAAGGTTGCCCAGCGAGTAGGCGCACAGGACGGGGTGATATTTTCCGTCGCCCCGCTGTGCGGTAAGGATGTCCACGCTTTGCAGCGCGCCGGGATGCGTGCCGAGGATGATGTCGGCGCCGGCGTCGGCGATGCCCTGCGCCAGCTCCTTCTGTGTGCTGGTGGGGGAGGTTGCGCCGGCCTTTCCCCAGCACAGCGATACCACCACAACCTGCGCCCCTGCCTCCCGGGCCGCGGCAATATCGGCGGAAATGACAGGAAGCTGCTGGCTGGCGATGGCAAAGAGGCGCTCCTCGTCGGAGGTCCGCTTCTTTCCGGTGGAGGTCAGCTCGTTTTGATAGCTGAGCAGCGCAACGGAAACCCCGTTGGCGCTGAAAAAGGTCAGGCTGTTGCGCTCCTCCTGGGAGGTGTAGACGCCATAGGGGGTTATCCCGGCCGAGGCGATGGCCTGTTTGGTTTCCACAAGGCCCGAGATCCCGCCGTCCAGCGCGCCGTAATAGCCCAGGCACACGGCGTTGACCCCCGTGGAACGGAGCGGGGGAAGCACGTCGGCGGGCAGGTTGGAATTGGAGAGATCGGCGCTGGCGATGATGTTGTTCTCCAGCGTGACGATGCTCAAATCGGCCGAGAGATCGCCCTGCAAATCATCAAAAAGAATGTCAAAACGGCTGCTTCCGTCGTCCGACAGGGTCTTTTGCACGTTGGAATTGATCTGGATGCTGCCCGCCGCGCACAGGGAAAAGCGCAGCTTTGGCTGGGGGGTGGGCTCGGCGGGCGTGGGCGTGGCGGTGGTCAACTCGGAGGGGGGCAGCACGGACGCCTCGGGCGAGGTCTCTACGAGTGAAACGCTGGAAGCGGCAAGCTGGGACAAGGACTGGTCAATCACCACGGCCAGCTCGGCCGCGTTGGTGCGCACGTCGGTATGGCCCGTCAGTTTGGGCAAAAGCGCACAAAATCCGCCCAGCACACACGCCGTCAGCACAAGCATGACGACGGTGCCCAGCGAAACCCTGCGCCTTGGACGCCTGCGACGGCTCATGGAAGGCCTCCTTTCATCGGGAAAAAACAGCCCCGGGCGCCGCCATCCGCCGCCAAGGGCTTGACCAACCGATGAAGCAATGATATCATAACACCATCCGATATGCAAGTTAAGGAGTGACGGCCATGAAGATCAGCTTTTCCACACTGGGCTGTCCGCGCTGGAGCTGGCGGGAGATTTTGGCGACCGCCTGCGATCTGGGCTACGGCGGCGTGGAGGTGCGCGGCGTCGGCAACGATATTTCCGTTCCGAGCATCCCCGCCTTTTCCGATGAGAACATTGACAGAACCAAGGCGGAGCTCAGAAGGCTCAATCTGATGATCCCCTGCCTGGACAGCGACTGCTGTATTCATCTGCGCGAAACCGAGCAGACGACGGACGAGGAGATTCGCGCCTACATCCGTCTGGCCAAAAAGCTCGAGGTGCCTTATGTGCGCGTGATGGCGACGGCGCCCGTGCCCCAGCCTGTGGGGACGGTCGATGAGGGCTATGTGCGCCATCGGGCGGTGGAGATGGGACATTTCGCGATGGAAAACGGCGTGAAGCTGCTCATTGAGACGCACGGGGTGTGGAGCGACAGCGAGAAGCTGGCGCGGCTGATGAGCACCATCAGCTGCGAGGGCGTGGGCGTGCTGTGGGATGTGCATCATCCCTACCGCTTCATGCACGAAAAGCCCGAAACGACCTATCAGAACCTGCGCCCCTGGCTGTGCCACACGCATTTCAAGGACAGCACCGCCACGGCCGACGGCTACCGCTACGCGCTTCCGGGCTTCGGCGACCTGCCGCTGGAGGAAACGGTGGGCGTGCTCAAAGATGGCGGGTATGACGGCTTCTATTCCCTGGAATGGGTCAAGCGCTGGGACACCACGCTGGAGGAGCCGGGAATCGTATTTGCGCATTTCGCCAACTATATGCGCACGCTGTGACGGCGCTTTTGCCGGGGACTTTCGCGGGCTGCCGCCAGAACGAAGCGGCAGCCCTTTCTGTGCCGTGCGTCAGTCGAACATACGTTTGACAAGCGTTTGGAAAACCTGTATCATAGCATGGTCAAGGAGGGGCATGGCATGATCGTTTTGGGCGTGGACCCGGGGCTTGCCACGCTGGGATGGGGCGTGATCGAAGCGGACAGGGGGCGGCAGCGCCTGGTGGACTATGGCTGTATTCTGACCGTGCCCCAGCAGACCTTTCCCGAGCGCCTGCGAAAGATTGGGGAGGATACGCGCCGGCTGCTGCAAAGGTACCGCCCCGACGAGATCGCCTTCGAGGAGCTTTTTTTCGCGCGCAACGTGACCACCGCGCTGACGGTGGGCGCGGCGCGCGGCGTGTGCCTGGCGGCCTGCGCCGAGTATACCCGGAGCCTGTATGAGTACACGCCCATGCAGGTCAAGCAGGCTATCGTAGGCTACGGAAAGGCTGAAAAGCAGCAGGTCCAGCAGATGGTCAGGCTGCTGTTGCACATGGAGGACATCGCCCGGCCGGACGACGCCGCGGACGCGATTGCCATCGCGCTGACGCACGCCGCCACCGGCCCGGCGAAGGAACAGTTTAAGATGAAATGAGGCGCTGGCATGATCGCGATGGTACGGGGCGTGCTGATGGAAAAAAGCGAGGGCGAGGCCGTGGTGATGACGGCCGGAGGGCTTGGCCTGCGCATGATGTGCAGCATGAATACCCTCGCGGCACTGCCCGCCGCGGGCCAGGAATGTACGCTGTATACGTTCATGAACGTGCGCGAGGACGCGATGGAGCTCTTTGGCTTTTGCCTGAAGGAGGAGCGCGACATGTTCAAGCGCCTGACCTCCGTCAGCGGCATCGGTCCCAGAAGCGCGCTGACGGTGCTGGGGAGCATGCCGCTTTCGGATCTGCGTCTGGCGATCCTCACGGGCGATTCCGCGGCCCTGTCACGCGCCCCGGGAATCGGCAAAAAGACGGCGCAGCGCATCAGCCTGGAGCTGAAAGACAAGCTGGCGCAGGATGCGCTCTCCGATTCGGAGGGCCTGAGCGAAGCGGTCTTTGCCGCGGACGCGGGCGCGCCGGCTCAGGATGCCCTGAGCGAGGCGATGCTCGCCCTCAAATCGCTGGGATATACGCCTCAGGAGGCCGCCAATGCGCTCAAGGGCGTAAAGGGGCAGGCGGATACGCCGGACGAGCTGATTAAGCTCGCCCTTCGCCACATGGCGCAAAACATGTGAGTTTGGGAGGGATAGGGCATGGACGACCGCATTGTTTCCATGGGTTTCCGCCAGGGCGAGGACGAGCAGGAGCAATCCCTCCGGCCCAGAAGCCTGAAGGAATATATCGGGCAGGAGAGCGTCAAGCAGAACCTGCACATCTCCATCGAGGCTGCGCTCAAGCGCCATGAGCCGCTGGATCATCTGCTGCTCTACGGACCGCCTGGCCTTGGCAAGACCACGCTGGCGGGCATCATCGCCGCCGAGATGGGCCAGAACATCCGCATCACCAGCGGCCCGGCGATTGAAAAAGCGGGCGATTTGGCCAGCATCCTGACCAATCTGGCCGATGGGGACGTGCTGTTCATCGACGAGATCCACCGCCTGAGCCGCTCCGTGGAGGAGGTGCTCTACCCCGCCATGGAGGACTATGCGCTGGATATCATGATCGGCAAGGGTCCCACCGCACGCAGCATCCGCCTGGACCTGCCGCGCTTTACGCTGGTGGGCGCGACCACGCGCGCGGGGCTTCTCAGCGCGCCGCTTCGCGACCGATTCGGCATCCTCTTTCGCTTGGAGCTGTATTCGCCGCAGGAGCTTTCGGCCATCGTGCGGCGAAGCGCGGGGATTCTCAACGTCCGCGCCGACGAGGAGGGCGTGCTGGAAATCGCCCGCCGCAGCCGTGGCACGCCGCGCATCGCCAACCGCATGCTCAGGCGCGTGCGTGACTTTGCGCAGATTCGGGCTGGCGGCGTTATCACGCTGGAGGTGGCGCGCCAGGGCATGGACATGCTGGATGTGGACGAGCTGGGCCTGGAAAAGCTGGACCGGGCGATGCTGACCACGATGATCGACAAGTTTGGAGGCGGCCCGGTCGGGCTGGAGACGCTTAGCGCCATGACGGGCGAGGACGCCTCCACCATCGAGGACGTATACGAGCCGTATCTGATGCAGCTCGGCTTTTTGACGCGCACGCCACGGGGGCGCGTGGTCATGCCGGCCGCCTATGAGCATCTTGGGCGCAGGCCGCAGACGCCGCCCGAGGAAGGGGAGCAGCTAAGGATATGAAAACCAGCGACTTTGACTACGAACTGCCGCAGGAGCTGATCGCCCAGACGCCTGTGGAACCGCGCGATCACAGCCGGCTTCTGGTGTACGATCGCGCCGACCATAGCGTGCAGCATCTGCATTTTTACGATCTGCCGCAGTTTCTCAGGCCCGGAGACGCGCTGGTTATCAACGAAACCAAGGTGATCCCCGCGCGCCTGCTGGGGCAGAAGGAGGACACCGGCGTGCCGGTGGAGCTGCTTTTGCTCAAGCGTCTGGAGCGCGACGTGTGGGAGACGCTGGTCCGGCCGGGAAGGCGGCTTCGGCCGGGTACCTTCTGCTCCTTTGGCGGCGGCCTCCTGCGCGCGGAGATCATCGGCAACGCTGAGGACGGCGGCCGCAGGGTCCGATTCCACTACCAGGGCGTGTTTGAGGAAATTCTCGACGAGCTGGGCCAGATGCCCCTGCCGCCCTATATCCATGAAAAGCTCCAGGACAAGACGCGCTATCAGACCGTCTATGCGCGTCAGGAGGGCAGCGCCGCCGCGCCTACGGCAGGGCTGCACTTTACCCCGGAGCTGCTCGCCCGCGTGCGCGACATGGGGGTGGACGTGGTTCCCATTCTGCTGCATGTGGGCCTTGGCACCTTCCGCCCCGTGAAGACCGAGGACCTGAGCCAGCACCACATGCATGTGGAGCATTACGAGGTGCCCGCGGAGGCTGCTGCGAGAATCAACGCGGCGCGCGCGGCGGGCGGGCGCTGCGTGTGCGTGGGCACCACCAGCGTGCGCACGCTGGAGACGGTCACGGACGAGGAGGGGACCGTCCGGGCGCAGAGCGGCGATACGGGCATCTTCATCATGCCCGGATATACCTTTCGCGCAACCGACGCGCTCATCACCAATTTCCATCTGCCGCAGAGCACCCTGCTCATGCTCATCTCCGCGCTCATGGGGCGCGAGGAGGCGCTTCGTGTGTACCGCGAGGCGGTCGGGGAGCGGTATCGCTTTTTTTCCTTTGGAGACGCCATGCTGATTCTTTGAGACAAAAGGGGGAGAGGGCCGTGAGGCTGCCTCTTTGCATTGATCGTGCTTCGCGCAGGGCCGGGGACGCGCGCGCGAAGCTGAGCTAGTTCGGTTCGTCCCCCAGGAGCCCTGCGCCTTTTGAAGCACAAAGAACAAAGGAGCGGGTTCCCATGAAAACATGGTTTTTTGAATGGAAGAATTTCCTTTTTCTATGGTTCGGACAATCGGTTTCTCAACTGGGCAGCCGAATGACGGCGTATGCTCTGGTGCTGTGGTCGTACGCCCGGGCCGGAACGGTCATGAGCGTGGCGACGCTGGCGCTGTGCAGCTATCTCCCGGAGATGCTCTTTACCTTTCTGGGCGGCTCCGTGGCCGACCGGGTGAACCGCAAGGCGGTGATGCTGCTCAGCGATACGGCGGCTGCTCTGGGGACGCTTTCTCTGGTGCTGCTCAGCCGTGCCGGAACGCTGGCGCTTTGGCATCTCTATGCGGTCAATTTTCTGGTGGGTATGACCAATGCCTTTCAGTCTCCCGCCTCCAACGCCGCCCTCTCCCAGATCATCCCGGCCCGTCATTATGCCCGGGCCTCGGGACTCCAGTCGTTCTCCACGGCTGCCAACACCCTCGCCTGTCCGGCGCTGGCCACGGCCGCGATGGCCTTCGGCGGTCTGCAATGCATTTTGTTTATCGACCTGCTTAGCTTTTTTGTGGGCGCGGGGATGTTGCTTTTGCTGGTCCGAATCCCGCCGGTAGCCCGTGAGGGCGTCGCGGCGAAGGGCGGCGCCATGGAGGGACTGCGCTTTCTCAGGCACGAGCGGCCGGCGCTTTTACGCCTGATCGGCTTTTTTTCCATCGTCAACCTGCTCGCTTCCATGAGCGGAAACGGCCTCATGCCCGCCATGATTCTGGCGCGGACGGGCGGAAATGAGCTGGCCGTGGGCTCGGTCGCCACCTGCGTCGGGATCGGCACGCTGCTGGGAAGCGTGCTGGCAGCGGCTTTGCCAAGTCCCAGGCGCCCGCTGAAGGTGGTGTTTTTCTCCTGCGGTATCTCCTTCCTGCTTTGCGACTGCCTGTGGGGGCTTGGCAGAGGCGTGGGTATCTGGTCTCTCGCGGCGCTGGCGGGCAACCTGCCACTTCCGCTTTTGAACGCAAATCTGACCACGGTTTTGCGCCTCAGCGTTCCCATGGAACGGCAGGGGCGCGTCTTTGCTGCGCAGGGAGCGTTGCAGTTCTGCTCCGTCCCGCTGGGCTACCTTCTGGGTGGCCTGCTGAGCGATTATGTGGCCGAGCCCCTCATGCGCGGCGGCGGACCCGTTGCCTCAGCGCTGGCGCCGCTGGTGGGGACAGGTGCGGGAAGCGGTATGGCGGTGCTGTTCCTTCTGGTCGGCCTGCTGGGCTTTTCGGCCTGCATCAGAGAGCTCGGGAGTCATGCGTATGACGGCCTGAAAGACCGGATTCCTTAAAGTAGCCGCATTTTAACACGCTGCGGACGCCGCTTTTTGCGGCGCCCGCAGCGTGTCGAAAAAGCTCGCCTGCGGCGATCTTTTCCGACAGGACACGTTTCCCCTGCGCTTTCAGCGCGGCCGGGGAAACGCGCAGGGAAACCTTGCTACGCAAGGCTTCCGAATCCACCGCACATGTCGCTGGATTCGGAATACAGCTCGGAGGG
>CALVKX010000006.1 GCA_944333375.1 uncultured Eubacteriales bacterium | reverse complement strand
TGGCCGCAGATGGTCTTTTCGCCCAGAATGCCCATGTCGTGCAGGCGGAACATCAGGCGCTTGTTGTACTTGGTCAGGCTGTCGTAGAGGTCGTCGATGCCCTCGGCCACGTGGATGTGGTATCCGGCCCCCTCGGGCTTCTCGGCGGCGCAGTATTCCAGCGTCTCGTTGGAGAGGGTGAAGGGCGCGTGCATGCCCATCATGCCCTTGAGCATATCGGTATCGTCCTGCTGCGCATAGCGGATGAAATCGACGTTTTCCTTCACGGCGGCGCGCATCTTCTCCGCGCCGTCGCGGTCGCTGATCTCATAGCACAGGTTCGTGCGCACGCCAAACTGCTTTGCGCTTTCGGCCAGGGCAAACAGGCTCCCCGCGATCTCGCCGTAGCTGGCGTGATGGTCAAAGACGGTCGTTACACCGTTTTCGATGCAGTCCAGATAGGTCGCGTCGGCGCTGGCTTTTGAATCCTTCAGCAGAAGATGGCGGTCGATGGTCCACCACTGCTGATCCAGCACCTCCAGGAAGTTGGAGGGATTGTTGCCGCGGATGGTCAGGCCGCGCGCGAAGGCGGAATAAATGTGGTTGTGCGCATTGATGAAGCCCGGCATGATCACGCCGCCCCTGGCATCCATAAAGGGCGCGTCGGGGTATTTGGCGCGCAGTGCCTGCGTCTGGCCCACCTCGGCGATCAGGTTGCCCTCAATGGCCACGCAGCCGTTTTCCAGGAAGGGGTTGTGTGCGTCGCGGGTGACAAGGCGTCCGTTTCCCAGCAGATACATGTGCATTCTCCTTTTCGCTCCGTCGTTTGTGATGGGTATGCTTATGTCGGAATGCTCCCGCTGCCGTGCCAGACGCGTAAGCGGCTGTAGCGAAGTCGGGAACAAGACCACCGGTTTGGGATCTTGCAGCCCTTGCGCGAAGCACTCCGTTACAGCCGCCTGCTACCAACATTCCCTGTTGGGGCATCAAATGTCGTACGAAAAAACAGCCTCCATGTAACTTGGAAGTCCGCAAGGACTTCCGTCCCGTCGGTCCAACCCGTGCGCGAAGCACTCCGTTACAGCTGGCTGTTAAAAATCAGACAATCGTGCGGTCAATCGTTTCCATATCCTTACTTGCAACTGTAGTATAGCACCCGCCCGCAGTCCTTGCAAGCGCGTGATGAATTTTCTATCATTTGTACAATTTGGCAGGATAACAGGTGTGTACTTTTCATAATTTTTGACATAAAAAAATCACGCTTCCCCTGCCCGCAACCGGTTTTGCCGCAACGGGTTACGGTTTTGGGGAAGCCATGATTTTTTCAATTTCGGATAACGCTTTTTCCGTGTCCGCATCCATTCCTTCAACGGCCGAAAGCGCCGGTGTCAGCCGGATGGCCGCGCCCGCTTCCCGCGCCGCCGCCATGCCGCCGCGCTCGCCGGTGAGCGCGGCCAGCGCCGGAAAGAGGCGTCTGGGAAAAACGACGGGGCTGCCCGGCACGCCGTCATAGGACAGGCGGTGCACCGCTCCGGGCGCGGCGGCAAAGCTGTCCAGCAGCCGCTCAACGCTCCCGGCGGTGAGGAGGGGCTGGTCGCCCTGGACAAAGAGGCATCCGTCCATGTCCGTCATCTCGGCGACGCCCAGGCGGACGGTATCGCTCTGCGGCCCGCCGGGATAGCGCACGGCCCTGACGCCGCACGCGCCGCACAGGGCCTCCACCTCACCGTCGCTGACCACGGCCACCACGCGCGCAAGGCGCCCGCGCGGAAGCGCGCCCAGCGCATGGGCGAGCAGCGGCGCGCCTGCCAGCGGCGCAAGCAGCTTGTTGCCCCCGAAGCGCCGCCCGCGCCCGGCGGCCATGACGACGCAGCCGATCTTCATAGTTGGGCCTCCAGTTGGTCAAGGTCCAGCACGAAGCAGTCGCTTCGCGCAAAAAGCTCCCGCAAAAAAGGCGTGCTGTCCTTGCGGACCGCCGCCAGCACGCGCTTTTCCGCAAGCAGCAGACGCAGCTCGGCCAGGTACGCCGGGCTGCATGACTCCAGAAAGCCGATCTCGTCGACCGCGGCCCAGGCGCCCGGCGCTTGCCTGGCCGCGCGCAGCAGCGCCACGCCCCCGGCGTCCAACGCCTCCTTGCGCGGCTGCATCGCGCCCGTGTCCCGCACGCCGATCAGGCAGCCCTCGCCGCCCCCGCGCCCCCTGAGCCGCACGCGCGCCGGGAGCCCGTCCGCGCCGCGCTCCACCTCGCTGACCACGCCGGGCACAGGCGCGCCGCCGATGAGCGCCTCCAGCAGCGTGCTCTTGCCCGCGCCCTTAGCGCCGGTAATGAGCAGACTTTTCCGGCCGGAATGTTGAAAAGTGTGTATTGTATAGGCTTTCAGCCATCTGGGTGCAGCTTGTTTTGTAGGCCTCATAGCGCATCAGCAGCTCCTTTGCCCCCGGCGTCAGCATGCTTCCCCCGCCGCCTTTTCCGCCGATTCTGCGCTGGGTGAGCGGGAACGCGAACGCGTCCTCCGCCCGCTTGAGGATGCCGAACGCCTTGGTATAGGCCATGCCCATCCGCTTGGCCGAGGCGCGCAGGCTCCCCAGCTCGTCGATGCCGCGCAGCAGCTGGTACGGGCCTTCCCCAAAGAACTTTTCTCCCTCGTCGTCGCAAAAATAGATTCCGAATTTGAGCTTCATTCCGCGTCTCCTCTTGTCATCAGAAAGTGTCTCCCATGGCGCAGAACCTCGACCGGGCCGTAGATTTTCGTGAGCGCTTCCTCAAGGCTCTCGGCGGTGGCGCGCGCCATATGGACCTGGTCCACGAGCCGTCCGTCCCTGAGCAGAAGCAGGCGGTCGGCGTAGCGCAGGGCGATGTTCGCGTCGTGGCTGCACAGCAAAACCCCCGCCTCTTCCCTCTGCGCATACGCCTTCAGCCAGCGCAGCAGCCGGTGACGGCGCTCGTAGTCCAGCGCGCTGTCCGGCTCGTCGAGCAAAAGCAGCGGCGAACGGCGCACGAGCGTGCGCGCAAACAGCACCAGCTGGCGCTGGCCCTCGCTCAGCGAAAGGTATCCGGCCTCCGCCCATGCCGCGTCTCCCAGCTCCGCCAGCAGCGCCATGGCGCGGCGCCTGTCCTCCGGCCCCGGCTTCTGAAACGGGCCGAGCGCCGGGTTGCAGCCCATCAGCACGACGTCCATGACGCTCAGCGCCAGCTCGCAGGTGCTGCGCTGGGCCAGGTAGCCGATCCTTTGCGCGCGCCGCCGGCAGGACATGTCCCGCAGGCTTTCCGCTTCCAATAACATACACCCTTCGGGCGCATCCGTCAAGCCGCACAGCGCCCGCAGGAGCGTGGATTTTCCGGAGCCGTTGGCCCCCAGCAGCGCGCACAGCTCGCCGCGGCGCACCGTAAAGGAGATGTCCCCAAGCACCTGACGGCGTCCATAGCCGGCGCAAAGGCCGTCAACGCGCAGAAGCTCATCCATTGCGCTCCCCCCTCTGACACATCAGCCGCAGGAGGAAGGGCACGCCCAGCAGCGATGTGACGATGCTCACGGGGACCTCGCTTGAACCGACGCTACGGGCCAGCACGTCGGCTGCCAGCAGCAGCGCGCCTCCGGCGAGGCCGGCAAGCACCGTTGTTGAAAAACGGCTGCTGCGGGTGAGCAGCCGGGCGATGTGCGGCGCGAGCAGCCCGATAAAGGAAATCAGACCCGTCATGCTCACCACCGCGCCGGTGACAAGCGTAGCCAGCAGCAGCACCGCGCAGCGCATCACACCCACCGGCACACCGAGCATCCGCGCATCTTCTTCCCCCAGGCCCAGCAGCAGGATCTGCCGGTTGAGCAAAAACAGGCACAAAAGCCCTCCTGCCACGAGCGGCAAAACGCCCAGGAGCTTTTGCATCGTCACGTCCGCAAAGCTCCCCATCGTCCAAAATTCGATGGCGGCAAGCTGTTTTTCCGGGTCGGCCGTCAGCTTCATCAGCATCAGCAAGGATTGTGTGAGGGCGTTTACGGCGATTCCCGCCAGCACGATCCCCGTGACGCCCTGCTGCCGCACAAAGCCGGCCAGTGCCAGCACCGCCAGGACCGCCGTCATGCCTCCCGCGAAGGCGAGCAGCGCCGTGAGCGTCACGCCGCCGCCAAAGAACAGGATGGCCGCGGCGGCTCCGGCCGACGCCCCCGACGACACGCCGATGATGTCCGGCGCGGCCAGCGGGTTTTGAAACACCGTCTGATATACGCCGCCCGATATACCCAGCGCAAACCCCGCCAGCAGCGCCATGCATGTGCGCGGCAGGCGGAGCGTGAAAAACACGCGGCGGTCCATGCCGTCCGCCGCAAGCTGCGCCCAGTCAATGGGATAGCGCCCCACCGCCAGAGAAGCAGCAAAGGCAGCCCCCGTAACAACGAGGGCCGCCGCAAAGTACAACGCGAGCTTCTTGCCTGTTTTCATGACGCGCTCATTTCGTCAAAAGGGCCGTATCGATCTCAATGCCGTAAAACGCCGCATAAAATGCCGCCGCGTCGGCACAGAAGGTCTCAAAGGCATAGACATCCCCGTGCAGCACGGCCGCCATCCAGCGGCTGCCCAGCATGGCGCTGGGCACAGGCGAATCCCACGCCTCAAACGCCGAGGGCATCTCATAGACCGCGCCGTTTTCTATGGCGTCCAGGCCGGAAAGCTGCGGGTCGCTGAGCAGCTCCTCCCGGGTGTAGGCGGCTTCCGGCACGATCACGATCACCTCGGGATTCCACGTCAGAAGCTGCTCATAGGAGATTTCCGCCCAGTAGGTATCCTCGATCCCGGCGGCGACGTTCTGCCCGCCGCCCAGCTCGATGAGCGTGTTCTGGTACATCTTTTCGCCCGCGGTGCTCAGATAGCTGCTGTTTCCTGCAAGATACACCCTCGGACGGTCCGTCTCCGCCAGAAGCGCCGTCAGCTCCGCCTCCGTCTGCGCGTTGTTGTCCAGAAGCGCCGCGGCCTGCTCCTGAGCGCCCGTTGCCGCGCCCAGCATTTCGATCGTCTCCGCCAGAAGCGTCAGGTCCTCCGGGTTGACCAGAAGCGTCGGGATCCCCAGCTCCTCCAGCGCCGCGACCGTGTCCTTGAGCTTGATGGGCAGAATGACCAGATCCGGCGCCAGCGCCGCGCAGCCCTCCAGATCAAACTCCTTGGCCGTGCCAACGCTGGGCAGCTCCAAAAGCTCCGGCGCGGCGAGCGCATAGATGGGCCGGCTGTCCGCCTTGGCCTCAATGCCGACCAGCCGGTCCTCAAGGCCCAGGGCGATGAGCATGGACGTGGTGATATAGTAGCCGCTCACAAGCCTTTGGGGCGCCTGCTCAATCGTCACCTCGCGCCCCGCGGCGTCCGTGACCGTAACGGGAAACGCCGCCTGTTCCTCCGCCAGGCACACGGACCCAAGCAGCGCCAGCATCAGGCTCAGCACAAGGGCGATCATTCTCTTGTACATCGTTCTTCCTCCTGCCTTCGTTATATTTTTTGAAGTATAACGATGGTAACACATTTTCCTTCTTTCGTCAACAGGTGGAAACAATTTGCACAGAAAAGAGCCAGAATTGCATTTCAGGGTGTTCTTCTTTGCAGATTCCAGGCAGCCCAGTCTTCCGGGAGCTTTTTGCGCGGGGTAATGGGCAGGCAAAAAGCCCGGCCTCGCGCGGGCCGGGCTGAAGGCGAATCGGTTTTGGGTCAGTCCTTGATGCTGCCGGAGGCGATCCCGGCGATAAAGAAGCGGTTGCATCCCAGGAACAGGGCGATCAGGGGAAGGGTTGCCAGCAGCGCGCCGCAGGTGACGGCG
Organism: uncultured Eubacteriales bacterium; assembly: GCA_944333375.1. The sequence continues at coordinate 18,596 of CALVKX010000006.1, read as the reverse complement.
CCGTAGTCCGTCTTTGTATGCATGCCCTGAAGCTGGCCCAGCGCAACCTGGACGGTGAAGTTCTTCTGGTCGCTGAGCACGATGAGGGGCCAGAGGAAGTCGTTCCAGGCCGTCATGAAGGTGTGGATCGCCAGAAAGGCCAGGCCCGGGGTCATGATGGGAAATCCCACGTTCCAGAACAGGCGGAACGTGTTGCAGCCGTCGATGCGTCCCGCGTGGATGAGATCGTCGTGGATGGCGCCGGTGCAGTACTGGCGCATCCAGAAGATGCCGAACGCCGGCACCAGCGTGGGGAGAATGAGCGCCCACAGCGAGGAAACCAGCCCCATCCGTCCCATCGTGATGAGCTGGGGAATCATCAGAAGCTGCGAGGGGATCATCATGCTCATGAGGATGATGCCAAACAGCAGCCGGTTTCCGGGAAAGCGGAACTTGGCGAAGTAGAACGCCGCCATGGAGCACAGGAACAGGGCGCTCACGGTCTTCACGGTCGCGACGATCAGAGAATTGACCAGCGAACGGGTGAAGTCAATAACCGTCGATAGGGAGGCAAAGTTATTGCCCAGGTTTGTTCCCGGAATCATGACCGGCGGGAAGCGGAAGAACTCCGCCGACGTGCGCGTGGACATGACAAAGAGCCAGTAGAAGGGAAACAGGGAAATCACGACCCCCAGAAGGACGAACGCATAGATGAAGAAGGTTCCAAGCCGTTTGTTTAGCATGCGCTCCCCTCCTCTCAGTCCGTATCCCGCTGGAACAGGTACCAGTTGATGACGGAGAACAGGCCGATGATGATGAACAGGCCCCACGACACGGCCGAGCCATAGCCGAAGGTACTCTCCAGGAAGGCCTTGTTGTAGAGGTAGAGCACCACGGTCATGCCGGCCTTGCCAAGTCCCCCGGCCTTGCCCACGAGCATGTAGCTCTCCTCCATGACCTGCCAGCCGCCGATGACGGAGGTGATGATGATGAAAAGGACGGTGGGATTAAGCAGGGGAAGCGTGATCCTGGTAAAGATCTGCGTGTTGGAAGCGCCGTCGATGCGGGCGGCCTCGTAGAGCGAGTCGGGGATCTTCTGCAGGCCGGCCAGGGCAATGATGGCGTTATATCCGGTCCAGCGCCACGTCACCACCAGGGCGATGACAAACTGGATCCAAAACGTCGATGACATCCAGCTTACCGTTCCAAGTCCGAGGGATGTCAGGGCGAAATTAACCAATCCGTAGTTGTTGGCAAACAGGGTGGAAAAGACGATCGACACCGCCACGGTGGAGGTGATGTTGGGCAGAAAGTAGACGGCTCTGAAAAAAGCCTTGAATTTCAACGAGGCCAGGTTGAGCAGAAAGGCGATGATAAGCGCCATGATGACCATGGGAATGGTGTTGAGGCACCAGATGGACAGGGTGTTGAGAACCGCCCTGCTGAAGTTGGGGTCTTTGAGCAGGACCTGATAATTCAGAAGTCCGATGTACTGCATCTCTCCCGAGCCCGACCACTTGTGGAAGGAGAGGATCAGGGAATAGACGATGGGATAGAGCCCGAAGACGGCATAGAAAAGAAAGAAAGGGCTGATGAGAAGGTAGATTGCGCGCTTTGACCAGATCTCATCAAGTAGGGATTTCTTCGTTCTTCCTCGCTCGAGTGTTTTCATCAACACTTCCCCCAATGATAGGATGAATACGATTGCAATGGGGCGGGACGGCTGGCGCCGCGCAGCGCACGGGCGGCGTATGGGGAAGCGGGCCGGAGAATCTGGGCTCTCCGGCCCGCTATGTCAGCTCAAGTCGCCTCAGTTCAGGATCGAAACCATCTCGCAGGCTGCCATGGCGTCGTTCCAGGCGTCATCGACATTCTTGTCCGTGTCCTGCACCAGCAAAAGCTCATCGTAGAAGCACTGGCGGTAGACGGAGTAGTTCAGGCCCACATACTGGGCGGGAATCTCCCGCGCGGACTTGACAAAGATCTCGTTGATGACCTGGCCGCCGAAGAAGTCGTCGGCCTTGAGCAGAGCGGGATTGTCCAGGGTTTCCAGGTTGGTGGGGAAGAGTGAATTTTCCTCGACCTGCGTCAGCTGGTTCTGCGCGTTTTGCAGCCAGGTGATGACCTGGAAGGCCTCCTGCGGATGCTCGGAGGTGGCGGGGATGCCCATGCAGGAGCCGCCATTGTTGCCTGCGCCGCCCGGCATGGTGGTCACGCGCCATTTGCCGGCCGTGTCGGGGGCGTCGTTTTTGAGCATGTCGATGGTCCACACGGCGCCACAGTAGGCGGCGACGTCGCCGTTGTTGAGGGCCGCGGCCCATTCCGTGCCGTACATACTGGACATGCCAAACACGTAGGGGGCGAAGGAAGCGGCGGTATAGAAGGCGGTCTTGGAGTCCTCGCTATCGCCGATGAATTCGTTGTTTTCGTCCACCAGGCCCTGCTCCTGCTGGCAGATCATCATCCAGTAGATGTTGGTCAGGAAGTCGAACATGTACACGCCGGTGGTGTCCATCATCTGCTTGGCGGCCTCCAGCGCGCCGTCCCAGGTGGCCATCAGCTCGGCCACTTCCTCGGGCTCGCTGGGCAGCCCGGCGGCCTCAAACAGGTCGGCGCGGTAGAACATCGCGGTGGGGCCGGCGTCGATGGGGAAGCCGATGAGCTTGCCGTCGGGCGTCTCGGCCTTCTTCCACTTCCACTCCAGGTACTGGTCCTGATACTCGGCCGCGTTGAAGGGCTCGTCGTAGAGGTTATAGAAGCGGTCGGCATACGGGATGAGGGTGCTGACCCAGTCGTCCATCACAAGGATGTCGGGCAGCGGCGCGTTGGAAACCAGCGCGGTGGTGACCTTCTCCTGCATGTTCTCGCTGTTGAACTTGTTGGCGTTGATGGTGATGCCGGGGAACTGCTCGGAGACCGCCTCGATGAGGCCGTCGTTGAGCGAGCTTTGCCAGTACCACAGTTCCAGCGTGATTTCCTCGCTGGCGCAGGCAACCGTGCCGGCGTTGGCCAGCAGCAGGGCCACGCAAAGAAGCATGGTGAGTGCTTTTTTCATAACGAATCTCCTCCTTGAATGTGGAATGTATCTTGCACGGCCCCAGGCCATGGTTTCCCTACACCAGCCGGATAGCGACGGTTTCATCCGCGACGCCCTCGCGGCAGGCGCTGACCGTGACTTCGGCCACGCCCCTGCGGCCCAGCGGTTTGGTCCTGATCCAGAAGGCGACCGTGCCGCCCAGCACCGGGACGGTGTCGGGGCCGATCAATTCAACGTCGCCCCTGACGGCGATCTTCCCGATCCCCGTATAATGCCACATGCGCAGGCCGTCCGTGTCCAGGTAGGTGCAGACCACGCGCGTCTCGTCCACCCGGTCCGCGTACAGCTCCCCGTCGTCCGCCACCACCTCCAGCCTGGCCAGATAGGGGTTCTTGGTGCAGACGATGCGCTTGACCTCCTTCTGGTCCACATAGCCGATGATGGTCGAGCCTTCCCAGAAGGGCTGGAAGAAGAGGTTGCCCTCGTTGACCTCGATGGGCGGGTGCGGGAGGCCCTCGAAGCGGTTGCTGGGATAGAACCGGTGGTTTTCCGTCTGCTCCGCGGTGGACATGATGACGTCGATGTAATCGCAGTTGGTCATGACGTAGAAGGGCAGCACCCCCTCGCCGCGCTCGCCGCGGCCCATGACGGTGCAGGGCTCCAGAACGATCTCCTCGGCGGGGTCCTTCTGGCTGCGGTAGAAGCAGGCGGCGAACTTGGGCACGCGGAACATGTCCATCACGCCATGATAGCAGATCTTGTCCTGGCGGGCGTGGTCAAAGTGCGTGTTGTAGTCGAACATGCACCAGCCGATGGCCCCCAGATAATCGTCGCTGCACAGGACCTTGCTCAGCGCCATGGCATGGTAGAGCGCAAAGCGCTCCTGCCAGGCGGCCGGGTCGTTGGGGCGGGTGCACAGCAGCGGGCCGGTGTGCTCGCTGATGAGGTAGGGCACCTTGTAGGGAAGGCCCGTCACCTGCTGCTGGGTCTGGAGCATGAACTCACCCGTAACCGGCGCCGTGGCGCTCAGGGGGGTGTAGTCGTTGTAGGAATAGATGTCCTCCAGCAGCGGGCTTTTCTTGTGCCAGCGCACGCCCGTAGTCGGGCGGCTCGGGTCCATCTTTTTGCAGCGGCGCGCCGTTTCGCGGTAGAACTCGTCGTCGTCCGGCGACTCGTTCAGCCGCGTGCCCCAGATGACGATGGCGGGATGGTTGAAGTGCCCCAGCACCATGTTTTGCAGGTCGTTGAAGGCCACTTCCTTGTAGTCGTCCCCGCCGATGTAGCCCCAGCCGGGGATTTCCTCGAACACCATCAGCCCCAGCTCGTCGCAGCGGTCCAGGAAATACCGGCTCTGCATGTAGTGCGAGCAGCGCACCATGTTAAGATGCAGCTCGTTTTTGAGGATGTCGGCGTCGCGCTGCTGGGGCCGCTTGCCCATGGCGTAGCCCACGTAGGGGAAGCTCTGGTGGCGGTTGAGGCCGATGATCTTGATCTTGCGCCCGTTGAGGAAGAACCCGTCGGGCCTGACCCCGACGGTGCGCAGGCCGATGCGGCAATCCTGCGCATCCAGCTCCCTTCCGTCCCGCAGCAGCCGGATACACACGTCGTAGAGCGCCGGATGGTCGAGGTCCCACAGCTCGACCTCCGAAAGGGCCTCGCCCTCCAGGGTCACGCTGCTTTCCCCCTCCTCCACGCGCGCGCGGCGCTCGTAGCGGTGCACCGGCCGGCCCTCGCGGGAGATCTCCACGTCTATCTGCGCCTCAAACGCCTCCCCGGCATTGTCAAGGTAAAGCTGCGGGCGCAAAACGGCGCCGCCGCCGGAGAGCTCGTAGCGAATCAGCGCGTTTGCGATAAAGGCAGCCTCCTGCCGGTAGAGGGTCACGTCGCGGTAGATGCCCCCATAAAGCAGGTAGTCCACGGTCGAGCCCGTGGGCGGAATATCGCTTCGTTCGTTGGAATCCACCTTTACAAGCAGCGTATTCCGCCCCGGATGCACGTATGCGGTGATGTCATAGCGGGCGGTGGAATAGGCGCCCTTGTGCTCGGCCACCTTTTCGCCGTTGACGTAAAGCTCATAGTAGTTCGCCACGCCCTCAAACTCCACCAGCGTGCGCCGGCCGTCGTCCCGCGGCGGAAGCTCCAGGCCGCGCACATAGGTGGACAGCCCGCAAAAGCAGAATTCATCAAAGCTGTCGTAGGGGATTTCCTTTACGGTATGCGGAAGATGGACCGTTTCAAACTGATCGTAGCTTTCCAAGGCGAGATATCCCGGATCAAAGTCCCGCCTGAATTTCCAGTTCAGATTCAGAAGCTGCCCGTTTTTCATGTTCAATACTCTCCATATCGCGTTTGATGACGCGTTTTTTCACCCTGTTCTCCTTCGGGTTTTATTATACCGGGAAGCAAAAAACGTGTAAAATTAAAAAAGTGTGCGACACTTTTGTGCGTTATAATCTGTATTTTCTTTTGATTTATACCGTCAATATGCAAAAACAATAAAAATATATTCCATGTTCTTTACCCAAACGAGCCGCAGAAGCCTTTGAAACATCAAAATAAATTCCAGATCCCGCCCGGCAGAAAATTAATAAATAATCACACTTTCCTTTGCATCGTCAAAAAAATACGCTATAATAATAAAAAGATTTTACCGATTTGGAGGGAGCGCCGGATGGAGCCGCGGATCATCATCGACGAGAAGAAACTCTCGGCCATTCTCGCAAGCCTTTCAAAGATCTGCAAGGGAAAGCTGCGCTTTCTGGAGGACGGCTCCCAATACTACATCAACTCCGACCGGCGCAACCTTCCCTTCTGCCGGATTCTGTCGCGTTCCCCAGGCAGCAACGCCCTGTGCACCCGCTGTAACGAGACAGCCAACGCCCGGTGCAGGGAAAACCGCACCTTTCACTGCTACTTCTGCCATGCCAGCCTGGTGGAGATGATGTACCCCGTGATCTTTGAGGGACGTTATCTGGGCAATGTCAACATCGGTCAGTTCCGCAGCAGGACCAGAACGGCTGACGCGGCCTTCTTTGATGAGATGAGCCGCCTCACCGGCAGCAGCGCCGAGCTGCTCAAAAAAGCCTACAACTCCCAGCCCTTCATCAGCGAGGAGGAGATCCGCGGAGCCGAGCTGCTGCTCAAGCTCACGGCGGCCCACCTGTGCAGCTCCGGGGTTTTCATCCATGACAAGCGCGACATCATCGACAGCATTGAAAGGTACATTCACGATCACCTCGCCGAGCCGCTGACGCTGGAGAGCATCGCCCGGCAGATGTACATGAATCCGACCTATCTCAGCTCCCTGTATCACAAGGCCACGGGCCGGACGCTCTTTGAGTACATCCGCAGGGTCCGCGTCACCCGCGCCGTGTACCTTTTCACCAACAGCACCCTGTCGGTGGCGGAGGTCTCCCGCTCGGTGGGCTTTCGGGACCCCAGCTACTTTTCAAAGGTCTTTCGCGCCGAGCACGCCTGCTCGCCCCGGGAATACCGCAAAAAGCTGGCGCAGGGCGAAGTGATCTTCTAGCCAGATCTCTGTCCAACGCTTTCAGCCGCAAACCACTCAAGCCGTCGGGAGGAACCGCCTATGCTGAAAACACCCCTTGAAATGCTGCAAACCTATGTCAACCAGCCCTCCGGGTCCATGGATGCCCAGGACACGGCCCTGCTGGCGCAGTTGATCGCCGGCGACTTTGCCTCGCTTGGCTTCACGGTGACCCCGGTGTGCGAGGGCGCTGGCGCGCCTGCGCTGGTTTGCACGCTTGGCCGCGGCAAAAGGCAACTGATGCTGATGGGACACATGGACACCGTCTTCCCCCATGCTCAGGCAGTTCCCTTTCGCGACCTCGGCGGCGGCAGGGCGGCGGGCTCGGGCATCGCGGATATGAAGGGCGGCCTGGTCATTCTGCTGCACGCCGCCGCGCGGGCCCTGCCCGTGCTGGACCTCGATGCCTTCAGGCTCTGCGCCGTTCTCAACCCCGATGAGGAGATCGGCTCCGTCCAAAGCAAGGACGTGATTCTCAGAGTGGCCAGCGAATCCTTTGCCGCCCTGAGCTTTGAGCCGCCCATAAACCGCACCGGCCTGGTCTGTGCCCGCAAGGGCGTGACCAGCGTGCTGGTTTCCTGCCGCGGGATTCCCGGGCACGCGGGGATGTATTACCGGGAAGGCGCAAGCGCCATCCAGGCCCTCTGCGCGCAGATCGGAAAGCTCTACACCCTGCGCGACGACGAACGGGGCGTTTCCTTTAACGCGGGGATCATCACCGGCGGCACGGCCGAAAACGTCATCGCGCCCTATGCCGAGTGCCGCTGCGAGTTCCGCTGCTTCGGGCGGGCCGCGGAGCTGGAGGAACGCATCCGCGCCCTGTGCGCGCAGGAGCCCGTACCCGGCGCCACCACCCGCGTTTCCTTCGGCGCCCCCCATCCCCCCGTAGATCTCAACGAGCGCAGCCAGGCGCTTCTGGACCGGGCGCGGGCCATCGGCGCTCGGCTCGGGCTGACGCTGACCCATGAGCGAACCGGCAGCGCGGGTGACATCTCCATCGCCGCCCAGGCCGGCATCGGTGTGCTCGATGGGCTGGGACTGCCCGGCGAGCAGACCCACACAGCCGGGGAATTTGCGTATATCGACGAGCTCGAGCCGAGAATCCGCCTCTGCGCCCGGCTGATCGCCAGCCTGTGCGGCGATGCCGACAGGGCTACGGAGCTGTGACGGCGACCTTGATGACGCCGTCCAGCCGGTTCTCAAAGATCCTGTAACCCTCCTCAATGGCGCTCAGCGGGTATGTATGCGTCAGAAGCGGCGTGGTATCAAGCTTTCCCTTCTCAATGAGCTCAAGCGTCCTGGCGCAGTGGCATCCGTCCACTCCGCCGGTTTTGAAGATCAGGTTTTTGCCGTACATGTCGGGCAGGGGCAGGACCTGCGGACCGTCATAGAGCGCCACGACCGTGACGATGGCGTTGGGGCGTGCGCAGGTCCAGGCCATGCGGAAGGTATCGGCGGTTCCCGCCACCTCCAGCACCACGTCCGCGCCGCCGTGGTCGGCGTGCCTGCGGACAAACGCTTCCACCTCGTTTGGCAAAACGGTAAGCACCCTGGGATAATGTCGGTTGACAAACGTCAGCCTGACAGGGTCCGCATCGCAGACGATGACCCGTCTGGGCTGATGAAGCAGCACGCATTGCAGCGTGCACAGCCCCGTCGGGCCCGCGCCGATGATGAGCACCGTGTCGTCCCGCTGAATCTGAGAGATGTCCGCCGCCCAGTAGCCCGTCGCCAGCACGTCGCCCACCAGCAGCGCCTGCTCGTCCGTGACGCTCTGCGCAATCCGATCAAGCCCCTGGTCCGCATACGGCACGCGCACATACTCCGCCTGGCCGCCGTCGATGCGGCAGCCCAGCGCCCACCCGCCGTTTGGGTCGGTGCAGTTGTTGACCCAGCCGTGCCGGCAGAAATAGCATGCGCCGCAGAACGTCTCCACGTTTACCGTCACACGGTCCCCCACCTTCACTTTGGAAACCGCCGCGCCGACTTCCTCCACCACGCCCACCATCTCATGGCCCACCGTAACGCCCGGCACGGCCCGGGGCACGCTTCCGTGCTTGATGTGCAGGTCGCTGGAGCAGATGCTGGAAAGCGTCACGCGCACGATGGCGTCGCGGTCGCTTTGCAGCTTTGGCCGCGGCTTGTTCAGCAGTTCAAAACGCCCCTGACGGACATAGGTGTATGCGAGCATCGCCTTGTATCTCCTTTCGTCCGGGTAGGATGAGAAAACGTCTTTATTATAGCATGAATCGGAGCCTGTGTTGCGCGAAATTGCAAAAAGGAGCATGCCATGAAACGATTGAGAAGATGGATTTGCCTCCTTGGGGCGGTGTTCTTCGCCCTTTCCACCCACGCGCCGGCCTCCGGCGAAAATGGTCTTGCCAACCCCATTGGCGCTGCGGACAGCCTCGTCATGGCAGGGTCGGAGCTGTATTTCAGCGCCGGCACAAACCTCTACCGCTGGGACGGGACGGGTGCCGCCGTGCCCGTTGCCCGCGGGGTGGAGGGAGAACTCACCGGCGGCGGGGACGCGCTTTACCTGCTCAGCCTCAGGCAGCGCAGGCTGGTACGCCTTGCCGCGGACGAAGCGGGGCATCTCTCGCCATGCCAAACCTGTCCGCTGGACAATCCGATGCTCCTGGATGCCACGGGTGCGCTCCGTTCTCTGATGGGCTATGCCTTCGCGGGCGGATGGCTGTTTCTTGTGGTCGAGAGCGATCATCCGTTTCAAGCGGATGTGCTGGCCTATCACGTGGAGGACGGCAAATGGGCTTCGCTGGAGGGACAAAGCATCCATGGCATCGCCGCCTTTGGGGGGACTTCCGTGCTGCTGGCCGTTTACGGCCCGGGTCAGACGGGCAGCGAGCTCGTGGTGTATGACGCCCGGACCGGCGAGCAACAGACCTTTGCCGTTCTGGACGATTTGCAGCCGACGGCGCTGGCCTGCGCGCCCGAGGGGGACCTCGTCTGCGTGGAGGCGGAAGGGGTCCTCTACGCCTGCGACGGGGACGGCGATCCCCTCCCCGTCGCAACCGCAGTTGAGGGAGAGCCGCGCGGCTATGCCTGTCTGATGGGAGAAAGCTATGTCTCGCTCCGCTCGGGCAGCGGCATCGGCGTTTTCCCGGTCGAGTTCGGCGGCATCCGGCCTCTCTTACTGACGTTTGCGGGCGAGGGGTACGTTGACAGGGACACCAACCCCCTCTTTTCCAAGCGCTATCCAAACGTCATCGTCCGCTTTCGCACGGACCGGCTGGGAACCGATTTTGCCACCGAGCTCATCGCCGGCACGGGGACCGCGGATGTCTATCTGTTCCAGGCGTCCTCCCCGATGTACCGCGCCGTGATCTCAAAGGGCTATGCGCTGGATTTGTCCGTCAGCGCGATCCTCAGGGATGCGGCCGGCTCGTACTACCCGTTTCTCTCCGACGCGCTGCATGCTCCCGACGGCACGCTGGCGGCGATGCCGCTGGGCGCCCTCTGGTGCCCCGTCCTGTACGAATACTACCCGGATGCGTGGCGGGAGGCGGGGCTTGAAGTCCCCACAACGGCGGCCGGGCTGCTGGACGCCTGCATCGCGTTTTCCCGGCGCGACGACCTGCTGTCCGACGGCTGGCGTCTTTTTATGGATCTATCCGAGGCCAGCGTCCTGAAACGGCAAATGCTGCAGATCGTCCTTCAGTCCTACCTGACGGAGTTTGCCGCGGACGACGGATACGTCGAAATTGATACGCCCGCCTTCCGCGCCCTGCTGCAAAAATACGAGGAAGCCCTGCCCGCCCTCGATCGCATCGCCGCGCTGACGGAGCCTCCTGGGCCCAATGGCTATGATGCCGAAGAGGCCGCAAAAACCTGTCTGTTGTCGTCTCTTTCCCCTGACCTGCTGCCGCAGGAGGAGCGCGGAGTCGAATCGGTGTTCCTGCTCCTGACCGTTACCGGGGAAGCCGAGGCGGTTGTGGGCGCAGACGCCACGGTCCTCGTGGTCAACCCCGCCTCCCCCAACCGGGAGCTGGCGGTGGCGTATCTTGAGTGTTATGCGCAGGGGCTTGGCGCACACGAGCGAATTCAATACATGCCCGACGAAGCGGCCCCCGTCGAGCGAGACTCCTACGGCGCGGAACAAACGCTTCTGGCGGAGGAGGAAGCGGCCGTTCTAAGCGCGCTGGCCCAGGCGGAGCCGGAGGACGAAAGCGGCCTCAGGGCCCGGCTTGCGTCCGTGCGGGAAAACCTGCGCGCACTGGAGGAGCACCGCTATGCGACAACCCCGGAGCAGATCGCAAAATACAAGCGTCTGGCGCCCCGCCTGCGCATTTTCAGGGACATGGGGCTCAACTTTTTCATGAGGCTCTCCCCGGAGATGGCAACCCTGCTCAACCAGTACATGGAGGGAGCCGTCGATACCGATCGCTTTATCGCGCGCTACGCCGCCATGGCGCGCATGATCTACCTTGAAAACAGCCCGCGGTAAGCAGAAAAAACGGCCTTGGAGCAATCCAAAGCCGTCAGCGTTGAATCGAAGCTCTATGTCAAAACCCGCATCACCATTGTTCTTGCGCTCATGCCCCGGCTCTCCGCGATGCCCCGGCCAGCCAAGCACGCATGCGCCGGAGGGCGGGTTTGGCCTCCGGCGCCGCGCTTTGCTTTTTCACTCGGTCAGCCAGCCGATCACCGTCTCGGTATCAACCAGCCCGGAGCGGTTAAACCTGCCCATGCGGTACAGGCAATTCGGGTCTCGGCTGAGCCGGTTGACATGCGGCTCGCTGGTCATGGTTGCCTCGTATCCCTGGCCGCGCAAAACGGCGTCCGCCAGCGGTTCCACAAAGCCATATGGATACGCGAAGGCCTTCAGCACCGGCACCCCAGCCTTGCAGGCCCACCTGTCCATGAGGCGTACATCTGCCACCAGCATGCTTGTATAGGCTTCCTGTGTTTCATCCGCCAGCCGCTGCAGGCCCTTGCGGGATCGATAGACATGAAGCTGCGCGGAATGGCTTTGCAATTCGATGCGTCCGCCCGTCACCGCTTCGGCCAGATCCTTCCAGTCCATATACTCTTGCGACGTATCGCACCCGTCGACAACGCCCTGCGCTCGCGCGCCGATCACGGAAACAAGCGCCTTTGCGTCATATTTCTCCAGAAGCGGAAGCACGCGGGAGATCACGCTGCGGTAGCCGTCGTCAAAAACCAGCAGCACGGGGTTGAGCGGCAGCGCTGTTCCCTGCCGGACAAAATCGATCACCTCCGAAAGGCTTACCGTCTGAAAGCCTTCTTTTTCCAACTTAAGGGCCTTTTCAATGCTGCCTAAGCGTAACCAACCAGGGAGCAAAAAGACTGAATGGTCTGGAACAGCAGCAGAAAGCACAGGGCTCCCATGGCGCTGTGGCGAATGACCACGCCCTCCTGTCTTCGCTGGAAAACATAAACGCTTACCGCCGTAATCAGCAGCGCCGGGAGCATCCACAGCGTCATCCACCCCGCAAACCAGTCCATGCCCATGCAAAGAAGCAGCACGCCAACCCAGAATCCGAAAATAAAGGTGACATCCAAGACAATAATGGAGAGGTTCAGGCTTTCAAAGTAGCCTGCAAAAAAGGATTTCTGCTGCCACGGCCTAACGGCCCTCAGCCCGTCAAACATTCCCCTTGCCCATCTCATCCGCTGGCGGCATAGTCCCCGCAAGGTGTCCGGCACCGAGGTATATCCGATGGCGCCCGGCTCATACAGCGAAAGGCGGCCCTGTGCCAGCAGGCGATAGGTCAGCACGATGTCCTCCCCCGCGCATTGCTCCCATCCGCCCGCTTCCCGGACGGCTTGGGTATCATAGGCGCTGAAGGCGCCCTGTGCCACCAGCGTGCTTCCGTAGCTTCCCTGAAAGCGCTTGATGGCCGCAATGCTGATAAGATAATCGTAAATCTGCATCTTCTCAATAAGACTTCTTCCCTCTTTTGTCAGCAAATTTCCCGCAACACATCCTGCGCCGCTTTGAGAGATCCGGCCGATAATCCGGCTGACCGCCCTGCGTTCCAGCAGAGTGTCCGCGTCCACGGTCACCAGATAGCGGGTATAAACATGGGCAAAAAGTCAGCCAAATCAATGCAGCGCCGCAGCTCAAAACAAAGCAGCATGGTTTTCGCTGCATAAAATCACCCCACTCCAGCATATGAGCGGGGTTAGGGCAGGTGCGAAACACCGTGGAAAAAGATGCTTTTCTTCTTCCAGGAGTGCGGTTCACAGGTTTTTTAGACGGATCAGAAACAATCCGCCGGGAATTTCTTTTGGGGCCCGCCAGATGCGCGGCAAACATCTTCAGCGATTTTTAGGAACGTCGCGGACACGCCTCATGCAGGCCATTCCTGGCTTGCCTTTTCCCATCATATTCCCTTTCGTTTTACCGGGGATTGAGCAGATATACGCCCAGGTTCAAATACCCCGCAAACGCCACCCACAGCAAATACGGGACCAGCAGTTCTCCTGCGGTTTTTCGGATATTCAGAAACTGTATCGTCGTCCTAAGTATCACAAGCCATAGCGCCAGTAGCCACACAAAGGCAAACAGATACCACTCCAGGCCGAAAAACAGTAGCGGCCAAACGAAATTGAAAGCCAGTTGAACCCCGTATGACCAAAGCGCGCTCCTTTTTGTTGCCCGGTCCACCTCTGCCGATGCCACCAGGTATGCGGCTGTTCCCATGAGAAGATACAATATCGTCCATACCACCGGGAACAGCCAGCCGGGCGGGGAGAGAGGTGGTTGCTTTAGCGCCTCGAATTTCTCCATACTCCCCATGCTCAGCAGCGCCGCCGCACCCCCCACCGCCAGTGTTACCGCAAGGCAAATCACTAGCAGCTTTTTCTTATTCTTCAAATCCTCCACCTCCCCGCCCATTGTATGTGCCTATTTCCTCTTCTATTCTCCATCCGGCAACATTGCCTCCCGCGTGTTTCGCGCCTTGGACGGGGCCGTTAAGCATCAAATCCAGAAAACAGCCGCTCGTTTGGTTTTTACAATGGATGTCATAATACAGAACAGATCATTCCACGTCCTGATAAAACCCATATATGGAAATGAAAGATGTTTTAGAAAAACGATCAAAGAAATTTGTCAAAGGCCATGCGGAATTTCGGATATTGATTGACCGTTTTGGCAAGCAGACGGCATGGTGGGACAGGACTTTTCCTCCGCAAGCGGCGTAATCTCCAGCGTTATGGTCATGCTGTACGCGCATGGCGCGTTTGAAAGATCGTGTTCAAAACGCTCCCCCCAGTTTTGAAAATCAACCAGTTCAAAACAAACGGCATACATTCTCATCAAGCCGGGAAAAGCAGCGGTATTTAGGCATTGAAGCTGGGAGGCGTCACAGCTTGTCGAAAAAGTCCGCCTGTGGCGAACTTCAAGTTTACGCCGTCCGCCTACTGCCTCGCAAATATCGGCGCTCTGTGCGTTGCCGCGCACAGCCCTTGTATTTGCTCACGCCTCCAGGTCGCTTTGGGCCTTCGGCCCAACAGTCCACAAAGCTGGCGCTTCCCTCCGATGCCTGGCAGGCGGGGAGTTTCCGCCCCTGGGACAAACATTTTTAAGCATCTGGCGGAAAAGGCCGCCGTAGGCGGACTCAGAGCGTTGAAAAACCCCTTTTTTGGAGAAAGCCGCGTTTCTTGCGCCCTTCGGGCGCTCGCAACGCTCGGGGAAAATGCTACGGCATAAGGCTTTGGGGCTCTGCCCCAAACCCCGGCAGGGGGATGATCCCCCTGCACCCCGCACTTTGTCAGCAGCCTGAGACCTTTGGTCAGACAAAGGTCTTCTATTCTTTAAGAAGAATATGAAACATGCCATCATTATAGAAGATATTTCCGTCGTCAAACAGGCCATAAAACTCGCCGCCGATGACCAGGCCTTCTTCGCTTTCATACATGCTGAAAATCCACAAACTCAGATAATCCTTTTCACTTGTCAGCCGGTTTTGTTCCGAACCGTAATCTACGAGCCGTCCCTCTTCCTCCGTATACAGATACAACTCACTCTTAAGCTTGCTGTATCTTGCACTGGAGTAGTCTCCCGGCCCAAGATCGTAGGGAAAGCGAAGGACAAGCGTAGAAATATCCGCATTTGAAAAGGTGCCGGTGATTTCGATGTCGTACTGCGTCTCATCCGCACTTGTCACCTTCCTGCAGGAGATTTCTCCGTCTTGGAAGACGCACGAGAGAGGTTCTCCGTTTCGCGTGACGGACAAATAAAACCGATCTGAATTGGGAACGCCATAGGAAAGTCCGTTTTGCACCAGCATCAGCATGGTCCCGTCAAAATCCGGGATCAGAAGCGCATACCTTCCGTCCTCCAGACTGAGCTTAATCGCCTCATAGCCTTCCACCGTAACATACTCCGTAACAAAGCCCAGCGTTTCAGCCGCATCGCAATATTCAAAAGCGTAGTCAAACTCCGGCAACGGGTAGGCATATACCGTACAGATGAAATCCTCCGTGAACGCATAATCCCGCTCAATCACCTCTCCGGCACCGACATCATAATACATTGCCGGATCAGGCACATAATACGGGTCCGCTTTTTCGCCGGTTAACGCTGACAGTTTCCCGTTCTCCTTCAAACCGCCCAAGCCGCCCGCACAGGCCGAGGCGGGAAGCATCAACGCCAATACGAGAAGCCACACAAGAAGCCGTTTCATTGCCGATTCCTCCTTAGTTTGGGATCATAAGCCATTTTACCTTTTTGCTGCCGCAAAAAATCCCGGAAAGCCGGAATAACAATTCCACCGCCTTTCCGAAAAAACGCGGGCTTACATACAGCGCCGCTTCGCCGGAAACGCACCTCCGCTTCGCAAACCTTTCCAGCTCAAGCCGCTTGTTTTTTATTATATCATTACCTTCCGTGCAAACAAACAATGACACCTGTTCTTTTCCTGCTTTTTTCGCAGTCAAGCCGGGCATGGGACATCCCTGTCCATTTTCCATCATAATTCAAAAGCCCCACACCGTCTTGTCGGTGGGGGCATCTGTGGTGACCCATCGGAGGCTCGAACTCCGGACACCTTGATTAAAAGTCAAGTGCTCTGCCAACTGAGCTAATGGGTCATATGGAAAATTTGCGCAGACCTTAAACGCGCAGAAAATATGTTACTACAAAGATGCGCAGGTGTCAATACTTTTTCCGTTTTGGGACCTTGTTCCCCTTTTCTCCACCCGCCGCCCTCAGGCATGCCTTCCGGCGTCGGTAGCGGACTCATACGGCCCGCATGTCGCCCTTTCCCGCCCTTTGCATGCACCGTTCCACCACAAAGTGATATCCAAGTCCCGCAAGCACGCTTCCCACGCTCCACAGAAGCCATGACAGCGGCCCGTCCGCCAGACCAAACCGCTTGCCCAGCACCTCTACCCAGGCGTTGAACAGGAAGATCTCAAAGGAGGCCCGGCCCAGCGCGCGCAGGAGGACCAGCTTGCGCCCGGCCTTTGCAAACAGCCAGCCCAGCCCCGCGCACATGGCCGGAGCGATCAGGATGAAGGGATGCCAGTACATGCCATAGGTGCTAAGCGTCTCGGGAAAGCGCGAAAAGCACACAAACAGCGCGCACAGGCCCACCAGTGCCGCAGCGGCACCCGCCAGCGCCGTTTGCCCTCCGCCGTCCCTGCGCGCGGGAACGGCAGCCGCCATGCCCAGCACAAAGACGGGGAAACGGGAAACCGCCATATAGGCCTCTGTCCCGATAAAACACAGCCCGCCCAGAAAGCACACCGCCGCGATGAGCAGGGCGCGCAGGCGCGGCCGGCTCCCCCGCATCATCAGGCTGTAGATCAGGGGCGCTGCCAGCAAAGACGCAGCCAAAGCGCTCACATACCAGTTAATCATGGCGGGGGTGCCGGCGAAAAAGCCGATCATCAGCAGGTTTCCGGCAGCCACGCGCACGGACTGAACCGTCCCCAGCCCATAGAGCGGGAGCATCACGCACAGCCACAGGACGCAGAAGGGAAGGTAGGCCGGGAGGAGCCTGCGCGCGCGGCGAAGGAGATAGCGCCCCGCGTCCCCGTCCCGGCTGAGGGAATACCACAGTCCGAAGCCGGAGAGGAAGAAAAACAGGTCCACCCCGCCGTAGCCGATTTTCTGCACCTCGTAGAGAAGCCCGTCAAGGCCGAGCTGCGCATGAAAAAAGACCACCCACAGAATCGCCACGCCCTTGATCTGATCCCGGTATGCGCCGATGGACTGCTGAACGCGCCGCAAAGCACACCGCTCCCCTCCGTGTCATCTGTGCCTATTAAACCATAGATGGGCGCAAAAAGCAAACGCAGTTGCCAAGCCTCCTCCGCCGCGCTATAATCAGGGCGGAAGAAACAGACATCACAGCCGCACGGGGGTTTGTATGTACATCGCCGATCTGCACATCCATTCAAAATATTCCCGCGCCACCAGCCATGACTGCGACGCGCCCCACCTGGACCTGTGGGCCCGGCGCAAGGGGATTGATCTGGTTGGAACGGGCGACTTCACCCATCCCGCGTGGCGGGAGGAGCTGGCCCAGGCGCTGGAGATCGCCGGAGAGGGCGTCTACCGCCTCCGGCCTGAGCTTCGCCTCCCCGGCGGCCCCGCGAACGAGGGGGAGCCGCGCTTTGTCATCTCAGGCGAAATCAGCACCATCTACAAGCGCGGCGGCAAGACCCGCAAGGTGCATCACGTGATCCTCCTGCCCTCGCTGGAGGCGGCGGAGGCGCTGTCCCAGCGGCTGGAGGCAATCGGCAACATTCACAGCGACGGCCGGCCCATTTTGGGTCTGGACAGCCGGGACCTGCTGGAGATCACCCTGGAGAGCTGCCCGGAGGCCGTCTATATCCCCGCGCATATCTGGACGCCACACTTTTCGCTCTTTGGCGCGTTCTCGGACTTTTCGACGCTGGAGGAATGTTACGGCGACCTTTCGAGCCACATCCACGCGCTGGAGACGGGTCTGTCCTCCGACCCGCCCATGAACCGCCGGCTTTCGATGCTGGACCGCTACACCCTGGTGTCCAACTCGGACGCCCATTCTCCCGCCAAGCTGGGCCGCGAGGCCAACGTGCTGGACTGCGACCTGTCCTATCCCGCGCTGCGGCACGCGCTGGAGACCGGGGAGGGGCTGCACGGCACGGTCGAATTCTATCCCGAGGAAGGCAAGTATCATCTGGACGGCCACCGCCGCTGCCAGTGCTGCCTGGAGCCGGCGCAGACCGCGGCGCTGGGCGGGCGCTGCCCCGTATGCGGACGGAGCCTGACGGTGGGCGTGCTGCACCGGGTGGAGCAGCTTGCGGACCGCCCGGAGCCCATCCCGCTTCCAAAGCCGTTTGAAAGCCTGATCCCGCTCCCCGAGGTGCTGGCCGGGTGCATGGGCGTGTCCCCCACCTCCAAAAAGGCGCAGGAGGCGTATCTGTCCCTGCTTTCCCGCCTTGGGCCGGAGATGCGCATCCTGCGCGAGCTGGACCCAACGGTCATCGAGCGCGAGGCGGGATTTGCCGCAGCCGAGGGCATCCGCCGCATGCGCGCCGGGCGCGTCATCCGAAAGGCGGGATATGACGGCGAATACGGCGTGATCTCCCTCTTTGAGCCGGGCGAGCTGGAGATGCTCTCGGGGCAGACCTCGCTTTTGGGACTGGCGGGGCTGAGCAGCGCGCCTCCCGCTCGAAGGCGGGAAACCCTTTCTCCCGGCCCCGCGCCGGCCTCGCCGCCTCCGATGGCTGACGCGCCCAACCCCGAGCAGGACCGGGCCGTCCATTCCCGGGCCGCCTGCACCGCCGTGATCGCGGGGCCCGGCACGGGCAAGACGCGCACGCTGGTTTCCCGCATCGCCTGGCTGATCGAGTCCGAGGGCGTTTCCCCTGCGGAGATCACGGCCGTCACCTTCACCCGTCAGGCCGCCGCCGAGATGCTGGAGCGCCTGACGCAGCGGCTTGGCAAAAAGGGCGTGCGCGGGCTGACGGTGGGCACCTTTCACGCGGTGTGCCAGACGCTGGTGGCCCCCCGGCCTCTGATCTAGCGCGCCCAGGCGCTGGAGACGATGG
>CALVKX010000005.1 GCA_944333375.1 uncultured Eubacteriales bacterium | reverse complement strand
CAAAACCCACGCCGCGCGGAGGCGTGCCGATTTCGCTGTTCATGTCCACACGCACAAGCTGCCAGGCGCTGTTTTCGAGGATAAACACGGCATAGCCCCAGCTGTACTGCAGATGCCGCGCCGAGTTGGTCAGGTTCAAATAGGTGGTTTCCAGCTCCTGGGTCGGGTTGCCGAAGGCGGACTTGAACTCGTCGATGGAGGTTTTGTTCAGCGTGAAGCTGCCGAAGGTATCGGTCTCCCCGTACATCTTCAGGGGGTCGGGCTTGACGTTGAATTTGTATTCAACCTCCAGCGTCGGGCTCATCTTCCCGTACTGGTTGACGCAGACGGCCTTGAGCTTGACGCGGCCGGAGGGCAGCTTGATGGGCGTGCCGTCGTAGACCGGGCTTTCCTCGGTGGGGGTGGACCCGTCGATGGTGTAGTAGTAGACGTAGTGGCTTTCGATCTCCGCCTGCTCGGCCTTGGTCAGCCCCGCGGCCTGCGTCTCGCTCAGCGCCCCGGCGCGCAGGCTGACTTCGCGCAGGGTTTTGTACGTATTGGGCGCAAGGTTGCATTTTGGCGCGGGCGGCGTGGGATAATAGAAGTTGTAGGAGACGCTGAGGGGATCGCTCACCAGGTCGCCGCTGACGGCCACGGCCCGCAGCGTGACGGCGCCCTCCTTGGGGATGATGGTCCCGTCCTCACAGAGGATGCCGTCCTCGGGGAGCTCGGCGTCGTCATCCACGGTATAGTACACGTCGTAGCCCTGGGGCGAGGTGAGGGAGATATCCTGTTCCATGGCGCTGATCTCGTAGCGCCCGGCGGTAAGGCTGACCTCCGGCATGGCGGGTATGTAGTCCTCGCGCTGCTGGCGGAAGTTCTCCCGGTCGGTGTTTTCATAGGCCAGGAGCATCATGTCCGCCGCCTCAGGCCTGCGCTCCTGCTCCTGATACATGCTGATGAGCGCGGTGTACGCCTCGCTTCGGAAGGGGCTGACCTCCTGCGCCAGCCTGAGGTAAACCGCCTCGGCCTGCTCGTCCTGCGCGTCCAGCTCATAGGCGTTGGCCAGCAGGAGCAGGCCGTCGTAGTTATCGGGGTCGATGGCGTCGCCGATGCGCAGGCAGGTGATAGCCGCCTGCACATCGCCCACGTCCAGGTAGTCCTGCCCGGCCAGCCAGTAAGCCTGCGCGGGCACGCCGCCCCACTGCTTGAGAAGCGCCTCGCGCTCCTCCTGCAGCAGCGGGTCCTTGGTGTTCTGGGCCAGGGCGAACATCCCCTCGGTGGCGGCCATGGTATTGCGGCGGGCGGTGGCGCGCTGGCCGCTGTCGCTGCGGCTCATGTAGAGCATGTAGCCCGCGCCCGCGAGGATGAGCACCAGCGTCAGCGCCACGCCGATGAGCATCCAGTTGATATTATGCCTCCTGACGGCATGTATGCGGCCATGGCGCGTATTGAGCGACGGCGCGCGCCCGCGGGCATTGACGGGCACGCCGCGCCGCGTATCGGGACGGCTGCTGCCGCGTGCGGTCTGGTACATCGGCGCCGGGCGGCGGCGGGGCGCACGGTCGTTTTCCTCCACCGGCAGCGCCGAGAGATCGTAGTCGCCATACTCCCGGGTGCGGCTGCCCCCGGAGGGCAGCGTGGGCGCGCTGGCGCTCACCCGCCCCTGGCGGATGGCGCGCACGCCCGTTTCCTGAAGGGCGGAGCCGCCGTAGCGGCCCAGATAGGTGCCGCAGTTTTCACAGGTCAGCGAGCCATCCGGCATGGAGTGGCCGCAGCGTTCGCAGATCATATCAAAAACCTCCTTCCGGCGGCGGGCGGCTTATACACCCGCGCGGTTGTTGACCGGACGGTCGTTGATGAACAGCTCGAAATGCTGTCCCAGAAACTCCGCCGCCTGCTCGCACATCAGGATGCGGGGCAGGTAGATGCTCAGGTACTCCAGAACGCTGGAGGACTGGTCCATCTTGAGCTCCTGACGGATGATTCTGCGCTTGCGGTCCACGGTGACGCTGTTTTCCTGAATGGAGAAATTGACGCGGTCGTGAATGTCGTCCACGTCGGGGCGGCCGTTGCGCACCCGGCTCTTGTGGGCGTCCGACTTGTCGGCGATGGCCAGGGCGGCGGATACCGCGCTGGACACCGTGCCGCTCTGCTCCTCATGGTTTCCCACGGCGGTGATGATAATCATCACGTCCTCGATGTCCATCCCGATCTCCCGGAGCAGCGGAAAGAGCAAAATCGCGCCGTTGGGGCCGTGATCGTGACGGTTGACGCTGTTGCCCACGTCGTGCACCCAGCCGGCGATGGCGGCCAGCTCGACCTCGCGCTCGCTGTAGCCAAGGCTTTTTAAAATGCCGCTGGCCGTGCGGCTCACATAGCCCAGGTGCCGGGGGCCGTGGTCGGTATAGCCCAGCGTCTCCAGATAGCGGTTGCCCGCCCTAACGAGGGCCTTGATGCTTTCGTTCTGCTTGATCTCCTGAAGGGTAATCATGGTACCTCCCTTTGCTTCAGTTTTTGGCGCTGACCCGCTGCAGCCGCTTGAAGGCCTGATAGCTGGGGTCGCCGGACCAGTCGCGCACCGGGGCCTCGCTGCCCAGGCGCTCGATGGCGCTGCGGATCTCAATAAAATCGGTATAGGTCACGTCGTCTCCCTCGGCCACGTCCAAAAGGGCCTCCAGGGCGTGATCGTCATCCAGCTTGGCCAGGTAGCCGGCGTAGAGGGCACGCTTGTCCCGGGTGGTCTTAAACTGCTCCAGCGCGAAGCGGAACACGTCCTCGTCCCCGGGATAGTCGGCCAGCACGTCCAAAAGCGCTTCCTTGCCCTCCGGCCCGGCAGCCAGGAAGGCCACCTTGGCGGGCGCGCGCACCCCCTCGCCCATCTGGCGCAGGCTTTCCAGGGCATTGTCCAGAATGTCGTCCTCATCGTCCCGCTCCACCTGCCAGCGGATGAAGTCCACCATGGGCAGGGTGCTCTCGATCTGCCGAAGGAGCTCGATGGCGTTCATGCGCGCCTCGCACGGAAGGCTTTTGTCCTTGGCGAGCGAAAGCAGCGCCGCCTCATCCCCCAGCTCCGCCAGCCGGTCCAGCAGCGGATCGGGAACCGGCACACCTTCTTTAATATATTCACACATCAGCTTACACAGCTCCGCGCTGTCTGAGAAGCGCTCGAAATAGCTCCCCGGCGCGCAGCCCTCCAGCCAGTCCGCGGGGGTGTTGAGCCAGCGCAGGTAGACGTCTGGCACCTCGTCCTCCATGTCCTCGGGCCTGCGGAAACGGCCGCGGTTATCCTCGATCCACCGGTTGAGGACCTCGGTGAACCTGGCGTCAAAGTCAATGATGTTCATTTCTGTTTTCCTCCTCCAAGCGCTCGCAGAATCCTCAGCGCGTCATTCAGTTCTCGCCGGACAGTCCCGCTCAACCGGGCCGCATCCACGCGCTGGGGCGCAAGATTTCTTTCGCTTCGGTACGCGATGCTCATGGCCAGCGGCCAGAGGCGGCTGCGGTCCGCAATCAGCCGCCTGCGTCCCGCCTCGCTCATGCGCCGGATGCGCTTGAGCGCCCAGGGGATGAAGTCCTCGCTCTCCGCCAGGTCAGCGCCGCGGTTGACGGCGCGGGTGAGCATCCGCTGATAAAAGCTGGCCACCGTCGGCGGGGGCTGGGTGGGATCCACATAGCCCAGACGCCCGTCCTGCCATACGGCATAGGGGGCTGACGCGCCGGTAGAGACGAGCATCGCCATGGCGACCCGCTTGACAAGCGATCCACGCGAATCGGTCAAAAGCACCTCGCGCAGCAGCCGCTGCGCCTCCCTGGGCGGCATGGCGGCGCACACGGACGGCAAAAGGTGGGCCGGCCATTCCGCGGGCAAGGAAAGCATGTAGAGAAACCGCGCGCGCAGCTTCGCATCCTCCGTCAGGGCGGCGGCAAGCGCCTCCGCACCCTCGCTGACGGCCTGCGTCACGGGCCTGAGGCACTGGTCCAGCTCGCTTTCGTTCAGCGAGCCGTAATAGGAGATGCCCGCGGCCTCGGCCTTGACCTGCCGGGGCGTCAGGTCCCGGGCTTCCATGTCCATCACGCGGTTGAAAAGCACCTCTCCGGGCACGTCGTCGGGGTCCAGCTCGCGGCAAAGGTGGATATAGCGCCCCGCCTCGCTGAGCCTGCCCAGCTTGAGCAGGCATACGGCCAGATCGAACAGCACCGGGTAGCGGTCCGCGCGCCGCCTCAGGCTGCGCGAGAGCATCGCGTGCGCGGCCTCGTGCGCCCCGAGCTGCTCCGAAGCCAGGCAGACCAGCAGCTCATCGGCCGGCGAGGCGGCGCACACCGCCGCACGGGCCAGCGCCGAGGCGGCTTCCCCGCCTTTGCCAAGCCGCGCAAGCAGACAGGCCGCCGAGGCGGCCAACTGCGCATCGCGTGGCCGCAGACGCAGGGCGCGCCGCACATAGGCCAGCGCTTCCTGCGGACGGCCGGCCCGCTCGTACCACAGGGCGGTCAGCTCGTCACGCCGGGCGTAGGGCCCCTGAAAGGGCGCCCGGCGGGCACGGCGGAGCGCATGCGCGGCGCCCCCCATGTCGCCCCGGGCCATGCGCGAGAGAATGATGTGCATCAGGCCCTTCAGCCGGGCGCGCCGCTTTACGGGCAGCTCCCAGTAGGCCTCCTCCATTTCATACACGTCCCCGTCCCAGGGCGCGGGCACGTCCGGGGCGTCGTCGGGCGCGTTGAAATAAAGCGAAAAAGCGTCCAGCCCCTCCTGCCGCCGCCCCAGCGCGATCATATTCTGGCCGATGAGGCCATAGAGCGATACGCGCGTGGGATCATACGCCAGGGCGGCAAACGCCTCGCGGTTGCTCGCCTCATAGCAGTGCAGCTGACGCAGGGTCAGCGCATAGCTGGCCGGTCCCGCCGCATAGCCGGGATCGGTTCGGGCGGCATGGCGCTCCAGCACCGCCGCGCGGCGCAAATCGCCCGCCTGCTTGCACTTTTCGGCCCGCCGCAGCCAGTAAGGCGCCGGGCGCTGAAACGAATCCATCTGGATGGTGGTCATAGCTTCCTCTCCGCCCCCGCCCGGGGGCAAGCCGAAGGCTTACGCCTGCGCATGATTGAGCAGGCGCAGCAGGTCCTGCTGGGTAAACCGCTCCGTCTTTTTGCAGAAGTGGCACGTCAGCTCCGCGCCGTCCTTTTCCTCCTGAATCATACGGCCCAGCTCCTCCCGCCCCAGCGCGATCAGCGCCTTTTCCATGCGCCTGCGCGAGCAGGTGCAGCGGTAGCTGATCGGGGAGCGGGCGATGACGACCGGCCTCAGGCCGTCAAACCACTTGGCCATGAGCCCCTCCATGGGCTCGTGGCACAATTCCCGGCTCACATCGGCCATCATGGGGCTGCGCAGCTCAAGCTGGCTGATGATCTCCTCCGGGCAGCCCGGCAGGGGCTGCAAAAGAACGCCACCCGCCGAGAGCACCACCTCGCCGCTGACCAGCACGCCCAGGCTCTGCAGCGTGGGCGTCTGCTCGCTGACGACGTAATAGTTGGCAAAGTCCTCGGCGATTTCGCCCGACACCAGCGGCACCTGTCCCACATAGGGGCTTTTCATGCCCATATCGCGCACCACGCTCATGCGTCCCTCATGCCCCACGGCGCGGCCCACGTCCAGCTTTCCGTTGGGCTTGAGCGGCATTTCCAGGTGGGGGACGTCCACACAGCCCCGCACGCTTTCGCGGTCCGCCACGCAGACGATGCGGCCCAGCGGGCCGCCGCCATCGAAGGTGACGGTGACGCTGGCCTGGTCATCCTTGAGCATCGCGCCCATCATGGCCGTACCCATCAGCGCGCGGCCCAGCGCCGCGGTGGCCACGGGGCTGGTCAGATGGATGGCGGCCGCCTCGGCCACGGTGCGCGTGGCGGTGAGCAGCAGGCCCCTGACCATGCCGTCCATGAGGGTGATATGCAGCAGTTCATCCTTTTGTTCCATGTTCATTTCCTTCTCCCGTGTTTCCGTCATGCTTCGGGCAGCTCGGTCATCCGCTCGCCTACGGAGGGCGGCGCCTCCTCGGTCAGCGGCCTGCGCGCGGCCATGAACCAGCGCACGCAATGGGCCTCCGGCGGCGCGAGCTTTTTGTCGCCGAAGATCCTGATGTCGGTGAAGCCCACCGCCTCCATGAGCTCGCTGAGAAGCTGCGCGCTGTGCGCGTACTGGCGCTGCTGCTCCCCGATGCGCAGGTACGTCTCGTCCTGTTGCCGCACGAAGATGGCCAGGCTCAGGTCCACATACCCCTGGGCACGGTTGAAGCGGTTTTGCCAGAGGTAGGCGATCTCGGGGGTCTCGTCGCCGATGAAGTGGTTGCCCAGCACATGCTCGAGCTTGTAGGGCGTGCTCAGGTCCACAAACAGCGCGCCGCCCTCCCGCACGCTCAGGAACGCCGCCCTGAAAAAGTCCGTCAGTTCGCTGGCATCCCTGAGGTAATTGAGGCCGTCATTGGTGCACAGCACCGCATCCATCGACCGATGCAGATGCAGCCTTCGCATGTCCTGTTTGACAAAGGGAATCATCGCCCCGGTGCGCCGCGCCTTCTGCGACGCCTCAAAGAGCATGTCCGGCGAGATGTCCACGCCCGTCATCTGATAGCCCATCTTGCTCAGGGCGATGGTGATGCTTCCCGTACCGCACGCACATTCGCATACCTTCCCGCGCGGGATGCCATAACGCTCCATCAGCTCGTGATAGAATCGCGCCCAGGCCGGATAATCCACATCGGCCATGAGCTTGTCGTATACGGATGCAAATGCGGTGTACATGCTTGTGTGTCGCTCCTTTACGGCTTTCGTCTATGGCTCTGGCCGATCAGCCCGCCGATGCGGCCCGTCTCCTTGGCGCTCAGGCCCGCCCAGCCGACCTCGCGCACGCGCTCCAGCAGGCCCAGCTCACGCGCCAGCTCATACTTCATGCGTTCCTCCCGGCTCAGCCGGGTCAGCGCCTCGCGCCGAATGGCGCCCGTAATCAGCTCGTCCTTTTTGCCCATGTCCATCCCTCCCTTTCCCGGGTAGGTTGTGACAAAGGCGCGCTCCTCATTCGCCGGCGGGGGCGTCGTCTTCCTCGTCCTCGTCATCCTCGGCGTGATAGAGGCCGCGGCCGATCTGAGCACCCTCGATGTTGGGGTTGATATAGCGGTCAAAGACGGCGTTGGCGTAGCTGGCGCCCACGAAGCGGCTGAGCGCGAAGCCGATGATGATGTAATAGATTCCCAACCCCAGCAGCGCGTATTGCAGATAGGGGGTAAAGAGCGCGACCAGCGCGGCGATCATCCAGGGCACGAGGGAGAGGAGCTTGAGCCCCACCGTCATGGGCAGGCGGCCCAGGGTCATCATCAGGCTGTTGCGCACCAGGTTTCGGTAATTGAGGCGGTAGGTGACGATCTGCGGGTACATGTACATCAGCGAGCACATCCACATCACGCCCACCACGATGCAGATGACCTGCGGGATCATGAACAGCGGATTGCTTCCCGCCATCTCGCCGTAAAACGTGACGCACACGTACAAAAGCAGCGGCATGAAGCCGGTAATCACGCCGGTGAGCAGGCCATACTTCCAGTTGCCCTTGACCGCGTCGATGAAGTCCGACCAGATGAAGGCATGTTCGTCTCGCGCCCAGTTGCGCGTCACATACGCCACGCCCGCGGTAAAGGGGCCGGTAAGCGCGATGCAGGGGACCAGCAGCAAAAACGTCTGCATCGCCACGGCGCCGACGGCCTGGGTATAGCTCAGCGTCGTCTCCGCCAGCGCCTCCGCGCTCATCTCGCCGGCGGCGACCTGCGCCTGCGCGTCGGCGACGTTGGCAAGGCCCGCGTACCACAAAAGCAGCCCGCGGCCGATCACAATGATCGCCGGCAGCCACGCCACCGCATACATCAGGTTGAGGCGGATAAGCCCGGAGAGGCGTACGCGCAGCATCTCCCAAAACAACTGCCACCGCGTCTGGGGGAGATCCTCCTTGGTATAGTCGCCCTTGCCGCTTTTTCCGTAGTAATAGCGGTTCATCATCTTTCCAAACATGTTGCTTCCTCCGTCAAGCATAGGGATACAGCATGCATTATAGCACACGCTTTCCGGCGCGTCAAAACAGGCGCGGCCCCAAAGGCGGCCGTGCCGCAAAGTTTACAGCTTCTTCATACAAAAGGGTCCGCCCCTGCGCCCGAAGTGGGCGGAAGCGGCGGACCCTTGGGATAAAATTGTCAGATGCTGCAAGGCACGGCGTTGCTGGAGAACAGCTTCTGCTGCGTCTGCTGGCCGGCCACGCCGTCAATCTCCAGGCCGTTGAGCTCCTGGAAGAGCATGACCGCGTTTTCCGTCACGGTATCGAAAGTGCCTGAGATGTCGCCATCGTAGTACTTGAGCTCATAGAGGGCGTATTGCAGGCGCTTGACCGCGCTGCCCGTGGAGCCGACCCGGAGCTTGGAATAGCTTCCGCTCTCGGACGTACCGCCGTAGAGCAGGCGCTGGGTGGTGGGACCGGCCATGCCGGTGACGCGCAGGCCCGCCGCCCGCTGATACGCCTCCACCGCCGCCTCGGTGCCGCTTCCGTAGCTTCCGTCCACGCTGCCGCTGTAATAGCCCGTCGCCTGGAGCGCGCTTTGCAGCGCCGTCACGTTGGTCGAGCTGGAGCCGGTGGTGATGGTGGTATAGCCGTTGGAGGAAGCGGTCTTGCCATAGTTGGCGGGGCTGGAGCTGCTGCCGGAGGACGAGCCGCCGGAGGAGCCGCCGTTGAGGGCGGAATAGATGGCGTTGAGCGTGGCCTTGCCCGCGATGCCATCCGCCTTGAGGCCGGCGGACTGCTGGAAGGCGGTGACCGCGGCGGTCGTGCCGGTGCCATAGTCACCGTCCACGCTGCCGGTATAATAGCCCAGCGTCTTGAGGTTTTGCTGCAGCGAACGCACCGCGCTGCCCGTGGCGCCCTCCCGCAGCGAGCCCAGATGGCCTACCACGCTGGAGGCCTTCTTGGCGGAGGAGGAATACAGCTTGGTCAGCGTCGTGGGTCCGGCGATGCCATCGGCATAGATGGAGTTGCGCTCCTGGAAGGCGATGACGGCCGCCTGGGTGGTTTCGGCGAATTCGCCGTCCGCGGTTCCGCTGAGGTAGCCCAGCACGATCAGGCGGTTTTGCAGGATCTTGACCTGGCTGCCGGTGTCGCCCAGCTCCAGATAGATGTCGGTCTTGCCGTTGGTATAGGAGGAGCTGGTGGAGCTGGAGGAGCTGCTTGAACTGCTGCCCGAGCTGCTGGAGGGCGCGGCCGTCGTGGTGGTAGCGGTCTTTTTCTTGGCGCTGCTGGAATAGAGCTTCTCAATCGTGCGGGTTCCGGCCTTTCCGTCCACGCTCAGGCCGTTGGCGGCCTGGAAGTCGCGCACGGCCTGCTCCGTGGCCGCGCCGAAGTCACCGTCCACGCTGCCGGTGAGATAGCCCAGGTCCTTGAGCCGCTGCTGGAGCCGCTTGACGTCGCTGCCCGTGGAGCCGACCTTCAGGGTGCTGCTGGAGGACGAGGTCGTGGAAGGCGTCGCGGTGGTGCTGGGCGCTTGGGTGGGCGGGGTCGTGGGCGGCAGGGTCGCCGTGCCGATCTGCGGCGCGCTGGTCGCGCCGCTGATGACTCCGCTGGTGGGACTTACGTTGCTGGGCGGATTGGTGGCGGTGTCATTGCCGAAATCCCATGCGCTCCAATCCACCTCATTGCTGGTGGGGGCAGGGGTCGGCGTGGGCGTCACGCTGGGCGTGGGCGTCACGACGGTATCAAACGTCTGCCCGCCGTCTCCTACCGTCAGGCCGTTGTTGCTGTCCACAACGCGGTCGGGCTCCATATAGCAGGCGCTGAGAACCACGCAGGCGGCAAGCAGCAGCGCCGCAACAGCCGCCCGCTTCAGCCGCCCCTGGCGGCTCCTGTCCGTGGCATGGGGATCTCTCACAATCAACACTCCGTTTCCTAATGGGAAGTCGAAAAGGAAATGTTACAAACCTCTTACGTCTATACAGCGGGGCGGTACATTCCCGCCACCATGCCTATTGTACAGGGAAAATACAGGAAAATCAACCCCGAATATTCCCTTTCGCATAGAAATAACGATTCGTTTATCCCTTTTGTTCCCTCGATTTTGAAATATTTCTGTCATATTTTTGCGCTTCTTCGTCATATTTGGAGAACGCTTTTCCCAGCCGCAGCGAATACAGCGCCCATTCCCGGACGGGCCACGGGGTTCCTTCCAGCAGCGCCTGCCGGTAGATCGAAAGCTGACGGCCGTACCGCCGCCACAGCTCCGCACCGCTTCGCACGCGGTCGGTTTTGAAATCCACCAGCACCCAGGCGCCGTCCTCCAGGAAGCACAGGTCGATCACGCCCTGGAGCAGCGTGGGGAACGGCTGTGTGACGCGCAGGTTGAAGCTCCACTCCCGCCGCACCGTCTCGCAGGCGAGCATCCTCTGCCCCAGTTCCCCCGACAGGAACCGGGCGGCCATCCCCGCGTCGGCCAAAGCCGCCTCGGCGGCCGTCATCACCCGCTTGTCCACCAGGCGGGACAGCTCCCCTTTTAAATGGAAAAGAATCTTTTTTTCGTCCCCCCGGGCCGCCCTGGCGCCCCCGAGGTCCGCAAGCCCCAGCAGGCGGTGCGTCTGCACGCCGCGCAGCAGCCCCAGCTCCTGGGCCGGCGGCTCCAGAAAGGCGGGCATCGCCGGAAGGGAGGACAAAAGCCGCGGCCGGGGACCGTCATAGGGGATGCGCTTGAGCTGTTCCTCCTCCTCTTCGGCGGCCTCGCTCAGCGACTGCGCCCCATCCATCGCGCGGCACAGCGCCGTTACGCCCAGCTTGAGCGGGTGCGCGGCGGGCTGTTTCTCCCCGGGAACCGCCGCCCAGTCCATGACGCCCGGCCGAGGCAAAGAAACCGGCGGGACCGGGGCGGTCATCTCGGGGAGGGGAATGGCCATCGGCCGGTCCTGATGCACCGAATCCTTTGTAATGACTGGCTCCATGTGGAAAACGACGCGCCACGGGGCACTTTTTTGTGGAAAACTTGTGGAATCTGTGGGGAACTTCGCCTCCGGGATGGTTTCCCTCATGTCGCCTGTGGAAAGTTCCGCCTTTTTCACCGTCACGGCATCGCAGGGCCGGACGCATTGCAGAAGCCATTCCAGCATGCTTTTGGCCTCCCGAACGCCATAGGCGCCGCCCGAGCGGACCGCCGCGCCGGGGTCCGGGTTCTTCATGCTCCCCACCAGCACCAATCGCGCCTTGGCGCGGGTCATGGCCACGTAGAGCACGCGCGCCCGCTCGGCGCGCTCGGCGCTGCGTTCCCTGAGGGAAACCGCGCCCTGCAGAAGCGTCGGCCGCCGGGTCCGCGCCGTTTCGTTCACATACCCCAGACCAAAGCCGATCTCTCCGTGGATGCTCACGGACCGGGTCTGGCTCCGGCGGAGCAGCGCGCCGCCCAGCCCCATCACATAGACCGTGGGGAACTCCAGCCCCTTGGATTTATGAATGGTCATCACGCGCACCACGTCCTCCCAGGGGTTCAGCACCGCCGGGCTCTGCTCGCCCGCGCCTCCCTCCTCGGATCGAAGCGTCTCCACAAACCCCGCCAGTCCATCCGTGTGGCTCTGTTCATAGGCGTCGGCCCGATGGCAGAGCATGCGCAGGTTTGCCTGGCGAAGCTTTCCGCCGGGCTGGGCGCCGTAGTGCGCATACAGGCCGCTGCGGTTGAGAAAACTCCAAAGGTACTGGGCCAGCGGCATGCTGCGCACGCAGAAGCGCTCATTCTCCAGCGTGTCCAATACCGCCCGGCAGCGGGAGGCCAGCGGTTCCGCGCCCTCCCTGGCCGCCGCCTGCAGGGCGCCAAGAAAGCTGGCCTCACGCTCGGGGCGCAGCAGCCGGATCTGCGCCAGCTCGCGCTCGGCCATCTCAAACAGCGGGCTCCTCAGCTCGCTGAGCAGCGCCACGTCGTTGGCCAGATTGTCCAGCAGCGTCAAATGCTGGATCATCTGCCTCACCTCGTCCGAGCGCATGGGGTCGCCGCCGCCCTCGCAGTACACCGGCACCCCCATGCGGCCGAGCACCAGCTCCACCTTGTCGGCCACATTCTTTCCCACGGGCAAAAGGATGGCGATGTCCCGGTAGTGCAGCGGCGCCCCCGGCTGCCCCTCCGCGTCTGTGACGGGCCGGCCCACCGTCGCGAGGATGTCGCGGGCGATCAACTCGGCCTCCGCCAGCACCATCTCCTGCGGACGCCGGCCCTGGGTGCTCAGCACATGCAGCTCCGCCGGCGCGTCCCCCCGGGACGCAGCGCCGGGGTAAAGCCGCGCGTCGCTGTCGTAATCAATCTCGGTGACGCGGCGATCCATGACGTGTTCGAACACGCGGTTAACGGCATCAAGAACCCGGACGCGGCTGCGAAAATTCCGATTGAGAATAATCCGGCGAAGCGGTGCGTCGGCCTCCGGCGAAAACTGCGCCAGCTTCCCCAGGAACAGCCCGGGCTCGGCCAGGCGGAAGCGGTAGATGCTCTGTTTGACGTCGCCCACATAAAAGTAGTACTGGGGCCTCGGGTCATCCGCGCCGCGCTTGAGCGCGTTGAGGATGGCCTCCTGCAGGGCGCTCACGTCCTGATACTCGTCCACAAAGACCGCATCGAAACGCCCGGCCTGCTCCGCCCGCAGGCCCTCGTCGCTCAGGACGGACAGCGTCATGTGCTCGAGGTCCCCGAAATCGATGCACGCCTCGCTGAGCTTGAGGCCCATGAAGCCTTCGTGAAAATGCTTCACCAGCCTGGCCAGCCCGCGCGTTGCGGGAACCATCGCCTCCATGTCCGCCACGCCGCGGGAAAAATCCTCCGGAAGCAGCTTTTTCATCTCGTCCGCCATATCCTTGATCCGGGCGCGCAGGGCCTTGTACCCCTCCGCAGCGCGCTGCTCGTCGCCGGTGACGGGCCTAAAGCGCGCCAGGGTGATGAACCTGAGCCCCGAAAGCTCCCGGCACAGAGCGCTCAGGCCCTTTTCGCACGCCGTCCGCAGGCCATCCAGCGCCGCGCGGTCGCTTTGCAGGGTGGCAATGTACGGCGGCGGAAAGGCCGGGTCGGCCCGCATCGCGTCCGCCTCGGCCCACAGCGAATCCATCCCCTCCAAAATGAGGGCCGCCTCCTGGCAGAAGGCCTGCGCCAGCGGCTCGGCATCCATACCCGCCTCGTTCCATTCGTGCAGCGCGCTTTGATCCAGCCACTGCATGGGATCGGGCCGGGACATGAGAAAGCGGTAGAGCGCGTCGGTCATCAGGGCGATCTCGCGCTCGCTGAATTTGCGGGCGAGCGCCCGGAGGTCCCCATCCCCGCCCGCCTCCTCGTAGAGCCAGTCCAGCGTTTCCTCCATGCTCTGGCGGTAAAAGGCGGCGCGCGTGCGCTCGTCCGCCAGCATGAACTGCGGGTCCACCCCGCAACGCTGGAAGTTCTGCCGGACCACCTGCTGGCAATAGCTATGGATGGTGGAGATCTGCGCCGCGGCGACCAGGTCCGCCTGGCGGCTCAGGCTCGCATTTTCCGCCTCGCTCAGCCGTGTCTCCAGCCGCTCGCGCATTTCGCCCGCCGCGGCGCGCGTAAAGGTAACGATGAGCATGCGGTCGATGCTCAGGCCTTCTTCCACGATCAGGCGCACGATCCGCTCCACCAGCACGGCGGTCTTGCCGCTGCCCGCCGCGGCCGAAACCAGCAGCTCGCGGTTCTTGGCGCGTATGGCGGCGTCCTGCGCGGGGGTAAAGCGCATGCTCATCGCTCCTTTCCTTTGTTTATCCATCTTATGCGCTATTGTACCGTAAGCGCGGGGCAAATGCAAATGTTTCACGTGAAACCATGCCCCCGCCCGCCCGTTTCCGCTTTTTGGATAAATCATTTGCCCTTGGGCCTTTCTTCATGGTATAATACCGTCGTTATCCTCAAATACTTCCATTATCAAGGAGGAGCCTTATGCCCACGACCACGTTCGATGTGGAATCCATCAAGCAGAGCATCATTGGAAAGCTGCAGCGCTATAACGGCGTTACCGTCCAGGAAGCCACTCCGCAGCAGCTCTACAAGGCCGTCGCTTCCACCGTGCGCGACCAGATCATGCAGAAATGGATGATCTCCAAGCAGCAACGCGATGCCAAGCGCAAGCGCCTGTACTATCTCTCGGTTGAGTTTTTGACCGGGCGTTCTCTCAACTGCAACCTCATCAACCTCTGTTCCCAGGAGAACTATGCCGCCGCCCTGAAGGATCTGGGAATCGACCTCCAGTCCATTTTGCCCGAGGAGCCCGAGCCCGCGCTTGGCAACGGCGGCCTGGGCCGGCTGGCTGCCTGCTTCCTGGACAGCCTGTCCAGCCTCAACATCCCCGCCATGGGCTGCACGATCCGCTACGAGTACGGGCTGTTCCGCCAGAAGCTGGTGGAGGGCCAGCAGGTGGAATTGCCCGACAACTGGCTGCAAAACGGCAACGTCTGGGAGGTTCCCCGGACCGAGGATGCCTGCACCGTGGAGTTCAACGGCCACGTGGAGGAGGTCGAGGAGAACGGGCGGCGGATTTTCAAGCTGGTGGATACCTACCAGATCGACGCCGTTCCCTACGATATGCCCGTCGTGGGCTACAACAACAACTGCGTCAATACGCTTCGCACCTGGTCGGCGCGCAGCCGTGCCAATCTGGACCTGACCCATTTCGGGGAGGGCGAGTACCTCAAGGCCATGGAGGAAATGCAGATGGCCGAGGTCATCTCCAAGGTCCTCTACCCCGAGGATAAGCACTATGAGGGCAAGATGCTGCGCCTCAAGCAGCATTATTTCTTCACCAGCGCCACGCTGCAATATGCCGTGAAGAACTTCAAAAAGCACTTCGGCAACAACTTTGACATGCTGCCGGACAAGTGCGTCTTCCACATCAACGATACCCACCCGGGCCTTGCCATCCCCGAATTGATCCGCATCCTGGTCGATCAGGAGGGGCTCTCCTGGGAGATGGCCCAGCGCATCACCTACCGCTGCATGGCCTATACCAACCATACCGTCATGTCTGAGGCGCTGGAGCGCTGGCCGGTGGACATGATGAAGCAGACGCTTCCGCGCATCTACATGATCCTGGAGGAGCTCAACCGCCGCCTGTGCGCCGAGCTGTTCACCAGCTATCCCGACCAGTGGGAGCGCATCGGCCATATGGCGATCATCGCCTACGGCCAGGTGCACATGGCCAACCTGTGCGTGGCCATCTCCTTCAGCGTCAACGGCGTGAGCCAGCTCCACGGCAAGATCCTTCAGGACAGCCTGTTCCATGACTACTGGCTACTCAACAAATCCAAGTTCTCCGCCATCACCAACGGTATCACCCACCGCCGCTGGCTGGTGGAGGCCAACCCCGCGCTGACCGCCCTGCTCAAGGACGCCATCGGCCCCGGCTTTGTGGCCGACGCCTCCAAGCTCTCCGATCTTCTCCCCTTTGCCGACGATCCCGCCTTCTGCGAGAAGTTCGCCGCCGTCAAACAGATCAACAAACAGCGCCTGCAAAAGCTTGTCAAGGCGCGGCAGGGCATCGACATCGACACCAGCTTTGTCTTCGATACCCAGGCCAAGCGCCTGCATGAGTACAAGCGCCAGATGCTCAACGCCCTGCATATTCAGGTGCTCTATAACCGCATCGTGGACGATCCCAACTTCACCATGCCGCCGCGCCTCTTCCTCTTCGGGGCCAAGGCCGCGCCCGGCTACATGCGCACCAAGCAGACCATCCGCTACATCAACGCCCTGGCGGACCTGATCGACAAGCATCCCCGCGCACGTCAGATGATAAAGATTGTCTACATCGAAAACTACGACGTTTCCACCGCGGAGATCCTCATCCCCGCCAGCGAGATCAGCCAGCAGCTCTCCACCGCCGGCAAGGAGGCCAGCGGTACCGGCAACATGAAGTTCATGATGAACGGCGCCGTGACGCTTGGCACCATGGACGGCGCGAACGTGGAGATCTACGAGCAGGTCGGCATCGACAACATCTACATCTTCGGCATGCGGGCCGATACCGTCGAGGGCATGTACCGCGAGCGGACCTATAACCCCATGAGCATCTTCGAGACCAATCATGAGATCCGCAAGGCCATGAGCCAGTGGCTGGACGGAACGCTGTTTCCCAACGAGCCCCTGGCCATGCAGGACCTCTACCATACCCTGCTGGTGGGCGAATACGGCGGCATGCCGGACAG
The DNA here is from genome assembly GCA_944333375.1 of uncultured Eubacteriales bacterium. The sequence goes on along the minus strand of CALVKX010000005.1, from coordinate 9,737 downwards.
CTACTTCGTGCTCAAGGATTTCGGAAGCTACTCCATGGCCAACCGCCGCATGATGGAGGATTATCAGAACCGGGACAAGTGGCTGCGCATGGCCATCGTCAATACCGCCAAGTCCGGCTTCTTCAGCTCCGACCGCACCATCCGCCAGTACAACGACACCATCTGGCACATCCAGGGCTCCCGCTCCTCCTGCGAATAAGGCGGGACGGCCCATACAATTCGCCGGCAGTCTGAGGCCGTCATCGCGCGGCCTCAGGCTGTACGTATTTACGCTGATGTTTTGGGAGTATTCCACAAACATTTCGACTATGTAAAGAACCGTTGACTTTTGTTACATGCTATGATATACTTGGACAGTATTTTTTAAGCCTTTATTGCCGGATGCCTGATTATTTGGGCTTTTTATCGTTTGACGCCGCCTTTGAATGAGTCATCATTTTGTAATATATCCTTCCCGCCTGGGCAGGGGAAGTGCGTATGTTGCAGTTTACGATCATTTCTTGGGAGGCGTCTTTTTCTATGGACAGGCAGCTGAAGATCATCTACCACTATCACAGCGGGTTTTCCGTTCAGGTGGGCGGGACGTTGCTGGTGTTCGACTACTGGGAGGGCGAGGGACGCTCGCTTTCGCAGGTCGGCCGCATCACGCCCCAGTTCCTCCAGGCTTTTGAAAAGATCTACGTTTTCATCAGCCATGCCCATCCGGATCATCTCGATCCCGTGGTCTACACCTGGGAATCCCAGGGGCTGCCCGTCTCCTACATCGTCTCCAGCGACATGCCCGTCGGCACCCGGGGCAAGCGCCTGGCCCCCCTGCAGGAAAAGGAGCTTTCCCCTGACGTAAGCGTCAAGGCCTTCCAGAGCACCGACCTCGGCGTGGCCTTTCTCGTGCAGGCCTACGGCATGAACATCTTCCACGCGGGGGATCTCAACCTCTGGCACTGGCGGCAGGAAAGCACGCTTCGGGAGATCGAGGCGGCCGAAAACGCCTACTATGAGGCGATTGAGCCCATCAAGGGCGAACGCATCGACGTGTGCATGTTCCCCGTCGATCCCCGTCAGGGGCTGATGTATGATGCGGGCGCCAATCACTTTATCCTGACCCTGAAGCCGCGCGTCTTTATCCCCATGCACTGGCAGGACCGGCCCGAGGTCGCCATCGACTTTGCGAGGCGGGCCCGCACCCCCAACACCGAGGTGCTGGCGCTGACCAAGCCCGGCGTGGTGGCGAACCTGACCTTTGCCGACAGCATGCTGGATATCCACATCATTGAGCCGCCCAAGGATTTCGGCGAGCTGCCCATCGCCCCGGCACGGCGTGTGGAGCCGCAGATCCCCGGAGGCGACGATCCCTTCGCCGATACCGACCTGCCCGTCAATCTCGAATAGCAAAGGAGAGAGCCGCTATGTTCACCATGATTCACGAGAACTACAACGTCGCGGACCTGGACCGCTCGCTGGCCTTCTACCGGGAGGCGCTGGGGCTGCATGAGGTGAGGCGCAAGGAAAAGCCTGAGTTTACCATCGTCTATCTCGCCGACGACACGGAGGGCTTCGAGCTGGAGCTGACCTGGCTGCGCGACCGCGACAAGCCCTACAACCTGGGCGACGAGGAGTTTCACCTGGCCTTCCGCACCGACGACATGGAGGCCGCCCATGCCCTGCACGAGAAGATGGGCTGCATCTGCTACGAAAACCCTGCAATGGGCATCTACTTTATCAAGGACCCGGACGGGTACTGGCTGGAGATCGTCCCCACGCGAAAATAACGCCATAAAAAACGGGGGCCGCCTCCCAAAAGGCGGCCCCTTTTTTTATCGCATCGCTCAGGCTTCCCTTTCCGCCCTGTTCCAGCGTCTGAAAACCGGCCAGGCGAAGGCGGCGCCGGCCGCGACATAGACGATCATCACCGCCACCCGCTGCAGCAGCGACACCGCGACGCCGTTTTGAAACAGCGCGCCCATCAGGCTCATGGCCACGCCCATGACCGCCTCCTTGATGCCGATGTTGCCCGGCACGATGGACACCACGGTGGCAATCCAGCTCACGCTGTTGTAAAACAGTGCCTCATAGGGCGTGACCGAAAGCCCCAGCGCCGCGAAGCAGGCCATGTACAGGCATAGCTGAACGGCGTTGTTGACGATCAGGCACACCAGCAGCCGCCACAGGAGGCCGCGGTTTCGGATCAGGTCATTAAAGCCCCGCACCACGTCGCCCAGCACCCGCACGCGCTCCAAAATGCGCAGCCTGCGGTTTTGCACCAGCAGGGAAAAGGCGATAAAGCCGCCCACCGCCAGGGTTGCGGCGCCCCACAGAAGCCACAGCGTCCCGGACCAGACGTTTTCGATCAGTCCCGTGAGCACGAGGGACGCAAACATCTGCAAAAGTGCGAACACCACGCCAAAGACGATGTTTCCCGCCGCCATGCTCACGCTCTTGACGTAGGCAAGGCCCTTGGTCCGCTTGTAATACGCGGCGCTGAACACCAGGTCCGCCCGCATGGGCAGCACATAGGCCATGGCGTTGGCCACAAAGGTCACGCCCATCCAGTCCACTACCCGCAGGGGGATGTGATAGGTGGAGAGGATCAGCCGGTGATAGACGCAGTTCATCACACATCCGCCCAGCGCCAGCGCCAGAAGCAGCGCCACGTCGCCGGCGCTCAGCGCCAGCAGCTTTGCCATATCGGCCCGGTTTTCATAGACATACCAGATCAGAAGCGCCAGCAGCACCAAAAACAGCGCGGTGGACAGCATGCGCTTCCAATCGAGGCGTTTTGGCTCCGTCACCTCTCAGCCCTCCGCCCCAGCGCCCGCCCGGCGCGCCACGTCGTTGGTGTCGATGCGGTTTCGATAGACCACGAAGCGCTGGTAGAGGAATTCGGTCACGAAATTGACCACCATGGTCCCCGCCAGCACCAGAAAATCGTTCCAGCCCGCCGTGGTCAGGGCATGACCCCACCAGGTCGAGGCCGGGGTGAATACGGCGTAGAACAGGGCGACCAGAAGCATGCTGCGCATCACGCCCGCATCGCTTCGGAAGGTGTAGCGCCGGTTGAAGGTGAAGTTCCACAGAACACTGAGCACCAGCGCCGTCAGATAGCTGGGCCAGTAGGGCAGATGAAAGACCGTCTCCATCAGCGTAAAGACCGCCACCTGAATGATGCCGGCGCTGGCGGAAAAGAGGGTAAACTTGACCACCTGCCACAGGCCGGAAGCGCCTGTACGTTGCCGGGACATAGAGCATCTCTCCTTTTTCTCATCTCAGACTTGCCTGCCGAGCCTTCGCTGCGCCACGCGCACGGTCGCCATCGCGTCAGGGGCGTAATCGTCGGCGCCGATGGCGTCGGCGTAGGCCTGCGTCAGCACCGCACCGCCCACCACCACAGCGACCCCGGGCGCCTCCTCCCTGAGAAGGGCAATGGTCTGGCGCATGGCCGGCACGGTGGTGGTCATCAGCGCGCTGAGCCCGACCAGCCGCGCGCCGGTCCGGCGGACGGCCTCCAGCACGCGCTGCGGAGGCACGTCTTTCCCCAGGTCGGTCACGGCAAAGCCGTAGTTTTGCAAAAGCACCTTGACGATGTTCTTTCCGATATCGTGCACATCGCCCTGCACGGTGGCCAGAACCACGCGCCCTGCCCCGCTTTCCTCCCGGGCGGGAAGGGCCGCGCGAATGGGCTCAAAGGCTGCCTGCGCCGCGGCGGCGCTTTGAAGCAGCTGGGGCAGGAACATCTCGCCCCGCTCATAGCGCGAGCCCACCTCCGTCAGCGCCGGCATGATGCTTTCCTCAATCAGCGAAAGCGGGTCCGCGCCCCCGCCCATCCGGCTCTCGGCCGCGCGGCGGGCGTCTGCGGCAAGGCCGCTGAGAATCGCGCCGGACAGCGGATCTCCCTCTGCCTGCGGAATCGGCGCCGCGGCGAGGGGCGCGGCGGCCGGACCTGTCGCCTGGGGCGGCGGCAGACGGCGCATGGCGGCCAGATAGCGCTCCATCCCGGCATCGTGTCCCATCAGGGCGCTGCCCGCCCAGAACGCCGCCGAGACGGCGGGGTCCAGCGGATTGAGGATGGCCGCGTCCAGCCCGGCCGCAAGGGCCATGGACAGGAACGAAGCCGTCAGCGCCGGACGGTTGGGAAGGCCAAAGGAGATGTTGCTGACCCCAAGCACCGTCTTATAGCCCAGGCGATGCAGGCCCCGCACCGTCTCCAGCGTGACCCGCGCCGCTTCCGCGCCGGTGGCGGCGGTCAGGGTAAGGGCGTCAAAGAGCAGGTCGCCGGGCTTGATGCCGTAGCGCCCGGCCTCGCGGACGATGCGGCCTGCGATGGCCAGCCGGCCCTCAGCCGTCTCGGGGATGCCCTCCTCGTCCAGCGTCAGCGCCACCAGCGCGGCGCCATAGCGGCGGGCGAGGGGAAACACCGCGCCCATCACCGACTGCTTGCCGCTGACGCTGTTGATGAGCGGCCTGCCCGCGTAGACGCGCAAGGCGGCGTCCAGCGCGGCGGGGTCGGCGGTATCGAGCTGAAGCGGGACGTCGCAGACGCTCTGCACGGCCTGGACCGCCTGCATCAGGCAGGTCCGCTCGTCGATCTCCGGCAGCCCGACATTGACGTCCAGCACATGCGCGCCCGCGTCGGTCTGCGCCACGGCCTCGCGCAGGAGGGTGTCCATATCCCCCTGAAGCAGCGCCTGCTTCATGCGCTTTTTCCCGGTCGGATTCAGGCGCTCCCCGATGATGACGGGACCCGCGTCCAGCGAAAGCGAGCGGGTACGGCCGGAGATGATACAGTGCGGGAATGTTTCACGTGAAACAACGGGGAGGCCGCGCGTGGCCTCCACCAGCCGGACGATGTGCTCGGGCGTGGTGCCGCAGCAGCCGCCCAGGGCGCAGGCGCCCAGAGGTACCATCGCCGCCATGTCGCGCGCGAAGTCCTCCGGGGTGGTCGGAAAGACGGTTTTCCCGCCCTGTACCACCGGCAGGCTCGCGTTTGGCTGAACGAAGAGCGGCAACGGCGAACAGGCCGCCAGCGCCCGCACGTTGTCCATCAGAGCAGCCGGCTCGTGGCCGCAGTTGAGCCCGATGCCCGTGACGCCCAGGCCCATGAGCATCGCCGCCGTTCCGGGGATGTCCGCGCCGGTCAGCAGCCGCCCCTTTTCGTCAAAGGTCAGGCTGGCAAGCAGCGGCAGATCCGTCCCGCACGCCTCCATGGCCTCCTGAGCGCCCAGCACACAGGCCTTGACCTCCAACAGATCGGTCATGGTCTCGATGAGCAGCAGGTCGGGACCCTCCGAGAGCGCTGCGGAAAACGCCTCCCGAAACTGCCGCACCGCCTCCTCAAAGGGCAGATCGCCATAGGGCGCGAGCAGGCGGCCCAGCGGCCCCATGTCTGCCGCGACATATCCGTGCCCCGCCTTCTCCCTCGCCCGCCGGGCGATTTGAACGCCCGCGCGCATGCAGGACGCCGCGTCGTCGCCCAGATGGCTCTGCGCCGCGCCGAAGGTGTTGGTGGTGATGATGTCGCTCCCCGCGTCAAGGTAGCCAAGATGCGCCTGCTCGATCCGCTCGGGATGCAAAAGGTTCCACCGCTCCGGCCGCTCTCCGCCCGCCAGGCCCATGCTCTGTAAAAGCGTTCCCATGCCCCCGTCAAAATACAGGAGGCAGACGCCCAGTTTCTCCCGGATTCCGCTCATATACCGTCCTCCTTTGGAAGCAGCGCGACCAGGGCGGTCACGCTCTTTTCCGGCAGCATCAGGCCTCCGGCCGTCAGACATACGCCGATCCTGCGCGCCTCCAGCCACCTGAGCAGCGGCTCCTGACAGCTCAGCGGCGCGTCGCCGTAGCCGGGGCTGAAGCGCGGCGACAGCCGGATCCCTTCCTTCGCCAGCTCCCCGGATCGGGCCGCCAGCAGCCGGTCGATCTCCTCGTCCACCAGCGCGGAGGCACAGGCGCCCACCGCGGCGCCCAGCGCGGGATCGGTCAGCATCAGCCGCCTCACCAGCACGTCCGGCGCGGCGCCCAGCGTAATGACCAGCGCCAGCCCCTCCTTTGCGCCGTCAAACAGGCGGCACAGGTCCAACGAGGGGATTTCCAGCGCGTCCGCAATTCGCAGCCTCCCGGCGGCTGCGCACACGGATGTACGCCTTATCAGGTGTTTCTGCTGGGCCGCCTCCAGCGCCATGGGGTAGGCGGCCTCCAGCACCGCCCTTGCGGCGCCTCTGGGCTCTCCGCGCACGCCCAGATACCGGGCGGCGCAGCGCACGGCGCGCTCCCTAGCATCCATGGCGCAGGATGGGGCCGAGGTTGGCAAAGATCGCCGCCGCCACCCGGGGCCGGTTCATGGTATAGAGGTGGATGCGGTTGACGCCGTTGGCGACCAGATCGATGATCTGGTCGGTAGCGTAGGCAATGCCCGCCTTCTCCATGCTGTCCGGGTCGTCGGCGAAGCGGTCCAGAATCGCCAGAAAGCGCTGGGGGAGCGTCGCGTTGCTCAGCCGCACGATGCGCTTGATCTGCTTTGCGTTGACCACGGGCATGATGCCGGCTGTCACGGGGATATCGATCCCCCGGGCCAGCGCGCGGTAGAGAAAGCGGTAGAGGATGTCGTTGTCAAAGACCATCTGCGTGGTGAGAAAATCGGCGCCCGCGTCCTGCTTTCTGCGAAGGTAGTCAAGATCGTGGTCCCGGTCCGGGGACTCGGGATGGCCCTCGGGATAGCAGGCGGCTCCCACGCAGAAGGCGCCGCGGCGCTTGATGGCTCCGATGAGCTCGGCGGCGTAGCGGAAATGCTCTTCGCCCGGAAACGCCATGCCCTCCGGGAGATCGCCGCGCAGGGCGAGGATGTTTCGGATGCCCGACTGCGCCAGGCCGTCCAGCGCGGCGTCCACCTTTCCCCGCGTATCGCCCACGCACGTGAGATGCGACAGCGCGGTGACGCCCCGCTCCTGCACAAAGGCGCTGATCTCGCGCGTGAACTGCGGGCCGCTGCCCGCCGCGCCGCAGGTCACGCTGACGTAGGCCGGAGCCAGCGAGCAGATCTCGCCCACCGCGGCCTTGGCCTCCTCCACTTTTTCAAATACCCTGGGCGGAAACACCTCACAGCTCAGATACACGCCGGGGCGGTCAAAAAGCTCCCGAATCGTCACCCAATCAGCCCCTCTCCGAACGGCTCAATAGAATTGGAAGAAGTATACGCCGCCGTCCTCGCTGTAAATCATGTAATCGCAGGCGGGGTCCACCTTCTCGCGCAGATAGTCGATCACCAGCGTGGGCGGGGGGTCCACCACGCCGGAGGCGATGCAGATGTCGCTTCGCAGAAGCTCGGCGGGATCAAAATGGAGCAAGTCGATGCCAAAGGCCGCGAACTGTTCAATCGTCGCGGGCGAGCGCAGGGGCCAGCCGCCCCAGAACACCACGTTGTGCGGAATCCCTTCGCTCACATCGGGAAAGAGCCGCGTGTCCACCGCCAGCGTCATGTCGTGAATGAACAGCATGTCCGGGTTCACCAGCGCATACTCGTCCAGCGTCGCCGCCGGATCGCCGATGGCCTCCCAGGCCTCGTAATCGGGCATCAGCTCCGGGATCTCCTCATAAAGCATGATTCCGGTGACGCACAGCGCTCCGCCGCAGAGCACAGCGGCCACAGCCGCACGCGCCTTGCGCGAGGGGATGTCGGGCAGGCACAGTGGCAGCATGCCCGCAACCAGCGCCATGAAGGGAAGAAAGACCAGCCAGAGCACACGGGTGGGGAAGCGTCCCTCCAGCGTCAGATAGGCCGTCAGCGCGACCAGCAGCGCGACGCCCAGCCGCAGCGGCGACAGCAGCGCGGGCCGGCGGCCCTTTTTCGTGCAGGCGCCCGCCAGGCTCAGCACCCACAGCACGGCCGTGGTCCCAAAAGCCCACAGGAAGACGAAGCTCCCATGCGCCGCCGTATCCAGCGCCTCGCGGATGCTTTGCCAGCTCACCGGCACGCCGCCGCTTTCCTCCAGCGCCTCCAACAGCCTTTCGATGGACTCGGTGGTGATGTCGGAATCCAGGAAAAAGAAGTTGGACGCGCGTTCAATGGTCCCCGCGGTCCATCCGACGGACTCGTACACCTCGGGAGGAACCTTGGAAAGGTCGTAGTAATCCACCAGGCGCGTGCGCGCATCCTGCCAGGCCAGATAATCCTCCTGGCCGCAATTTTGGATTTCAATCGCCCGCCAGCCCATCAGCGCAACAATCACCGCAAGGCAGGCCGAAGCCGAAAGCAGCATCGCCCTGCGCCGCTCCTTTTGGCCCTGATCGCCCTGCAAAAACCATTTCACAAGCAGCGCCAGCGCCACAAAGCCCAAAATGGGCCAGAGCGTCTCCTTCCTGAGCGCATAGGCGAACGCAACGGGTGGGAGCGCTCCCACAATGCTCAGCGCCGTCTGCCGCGGGCTGCCTTTTTCAACATCCGCTGAAAGCACCTGCAGCACCGCGGCCGCCCCCAGAAGCCCCGCGGTCAGCGTAAAGGTGATCCGGGTGCACAGCTCCATGAAAACCGCCGCCAGCAGCAGCGCGCCAACCGTGCCCATCCACAGGGGCTTGTCGCGGTTGACGAAGCACTGGATGACGCTTTTGAAGCACATCCAGCACGACAGCGCCAGCAGCGCGATCTGCACCACAGAAAACCACGCCACCGTGGGAAAGGCCTTTGCAAGCCAGCACATGGGCCAGGCTAGCAGACCGTGAATGAAGATGTGGAAATTGGCCGGTTCGCCCGTTTCATAGCCCATGAAAGAGCGAAGGATGCCGATGTCGTCGTTCTGATTGTAGCGCCAATCCAGACAAAACGCGATGAACAAAAACAGCCCCACGGTAAGCAGCAGCCCAATCAGCCAGGCCAGGCGGCGGTTTCGGTTACGCATCAGAAAACTCCTCCCGCTTTACGGAATATAGAATTGGAAAAAGTATACAAATCCGTTTTCGCCATACAGCATACAGTCCACATTGGGATCGACCTTTTCGCGAAGGTAGTTGAGCATGAATTTCGGGGGCGGGTCCACGACCGTGGCCGCAAACAGCACGTCGTCGCGAAGGAAGGTTTCGGGCGGGAAATGCAGCAGGTCGATGCCGAAGTTTGCGAACTGGCGGATGCTCTCCCCGCTGCGAAGGCCCCAGCCGCCCCAGAAGCTCACATTGTGCGGGATTCCCTCCGACGTGTCCGGGAACAGCCGCAAATCGCCGGCGAGGATGTTGTCATGGATGATGAGCATGCTCTCATCCGACAGCGCATATTCCAAAAGGTCCTCGACAGGGTTGCCCAGCTCGGCCTCCCGCTCCTCGTCAGGCAGGAGCGAGGGGATCTGCAACGCCCCCTGCCACGCGCACAGCCCCACGCAGGCTACCAGGGCCACCGCCATCATGATCCTGCCGCCCCTTGCGCAAAACGCCTCGGGCAGCAGCGCAAACACCATCGCCGCCGCCGGAAGCAGCGCCATCAGCGCTGCGCGAAGCGGCATGCGGCCTTTGGCAAACGCCAGATAAAACAGCAAGGCCCCCGTCAGCAGCGCAAGGCCCGCCAGCATCAGCAGCGTCCGCCGTCCTCCCGGCAGGCCCGCCGCGCCTGCCGCCGCCAGAACCAGAAGCGCCAGCGCCAGCCATATGCCGGGCATGAACGCGCGGTTTTCCTCCGGGAACGCCGCCAGGACTTCCATGGCTTCCCGGCTGAGCGTCCCGATGGATTCGTCCCTCGTGGCGTGCCCCTAGGCCGGCAGCTCGTC